>VGDE01000033.1 GCA_016869875.1 Alphaproteobacteria bacterium | reverse complement strand
GGGCTACATGGAGCGCCTGAACGAGACGGCTCAGGACTGGGTGCCCATCGTGCGCCGCCTGCGCCCGGACATGGCCTGGGAGGACGTGCTGCGGATCGTGAACAGCCCCCTCCCCCCCGCCCGCCGATGGACCCAGGCCCGGCTGCTGCGGGCCGTGCGCGCCTATGTCCGCGACGGCTTCCTGTCCTCTACAGTCCTCGGCCGCGCGCCGCGGCAGGACGCCGACGACCGCCTGCCAGCCATCGTCGCCGCCATTCGCGGCGCAGATCCCGACATCACCCTGCAGGCCATCTGCGACCGCCTGGAGGCCATGCGCGAACGCACCCCCCGCGGACGCTCCACCTGGCAGCCCTCCTCTGTCAGAATGCTGCTGGAACGCGCCAAGAAGCTGGGGATGTTGTAGCGGATGGAGAGCGCCTGAGACCTGCCCGCCATGGTCGAGATGTGGCGATCATGTGCTGATGGCACCATCGCCGGGTCCCGACTCTCGTTTCAAGCAAGAGGCTGACGCAGAGGGCTGCTGAGTCGCGTCCACCTCCTTCATGAACAACACGCTTTGTAACATTAACCCCTGCTGACCGCCCTCAACCGGATTGGGCCAGTTGAACATTCGCCCGGAGCAAGAGCGCCAGTTCCAAACATCGTGCATGTAGATGCAAAAAGGTTTCGCGGCGAAACCTCAACGCTCTAGAAGCGCTCTTATCTCCAGCATCAGGCTGTCCATCAGGTCCGAGGTCAGCACGGCCCCTTCCAGACGCAACAAGTGTCCCTTGCTGTCAGATGATCGGCGAATCGTGACGCCGCTTGATGTCCTCAACGTCTTGTCGTCGATCCATCCATGCGAGGGACTGGCGCGTTTTGGGCGACCTCCGCGCGCGGGATCGCGCAGCCCCTGCTCCTGCTGGCGGACCAAGGGCTCGATGACGGCCCACTCCTCCTCCCCGTCCTGCGGGTTGGCACGGGATAAGGCCTGCCGGATCTGAGGTTCGCCGCCCTGACGCAGGGCGGTGGCCAATTGGAGGCCGCGCCGCTCGGTCAACTGTTCGGGGAACTGCAGCATGTCGCCCAGCTCTTCGAAGATCAGGGCGAAGGAGCGGATCTTGGACCGCTTGGCCTTCGAGCCGGAGGCGAACAGCCGGTCCACGGCGTCCTCGGTATTTGCAAAGGCGCCGTGATTGGCGGCGATCACGGCGATGCGGCCGCGCTCGAAGTGACTGAGGTTCTCACGGACCTCGTTCTCCTCGATCATGGACACGAAGGCGCCCCCTGCGTCGTTGCGGGGGCGGATGATGGCGCGGATCTTTTCGTACTTCTCGGCCTGCGTCAGCTCCAGTAGCCCGCGCGTCGCCAGCAGCCGCCGGTATCCTGACAGCAGGCCGTAACGCTGGCCCGCCCTGCCCGGCTGGTCCAGTTCGAACACCTCGATCGGCAACCTCAGGCCGTTGGCCGCGATGGACTGGCGCAGTTCCAGCATCTCGGCTTCCCCCAAGGTCATTCGGTCGCGGATCATCGCGTCGTCGTCGATCTGGTCCAGCGGCAGTTCGACCATCAACAGCCCGCTGGCACGCGCAGCCTGCAGCTGCGCCGCATCCGCCTCGGCGCGCGCACGCGTGGCGCGAGCCTCGGCCCCGTCGGCCTGCAGATGCGATGCGCTGTCGGCTGCCACCTGCGCAATCGGGGCGATGCCGCTGAGCGCACCGACGCGGTCAAGGGTTTCGCTGCGAAACTCGCGCTCGATCTGGCTCAGCTGATCGGTGCTGGGTGCCTCCAGGCGTCTGCGCTTAGCCATCGTTCTCCTCCGTGCTGGTCTGTTCGTTCATCTGAAGGTCGCGCCACCAGGCGCCCAGGATCAGCTCCTTGACCTCGGCCCAGGTCCGGTCGAACGTCTCCCGGCCCCGGACATAGGTGTCACGGTTGAACTCCCGGTAATCCGCCTCATAGATGCCATTCACCTGCTCACCGGCCTGGCCGACCATAGCCGTCAGTTCCTGCCGGTAGGTGGTCATGAAGTCTCCGAAATAGGCCTGGATCACGTTCGCCAGATCCGTCTGCTGACCGGCCTCGAAGCGGGTGATGATCGCGCGGACGGCATCCCATTCGAAACGCATCTCGGGAAGGCCATCGCGTCGGCGGGCGCTGTTCTCGCCATCCTCGACGCTGGCAAAGGTCGAGTAGAGCATGTCGAAGAAGCGGCCGGTCGAGTCGAACTCCAGAAAGGTCGCGCCGAGCGGCACCAGCAGGATATCCGCGGCTGCCAAGGCGTTGATTGTCAGGTAGCCGAGGGCAGGGGGGGTGTCGATGATGATGATGTCATAGTCGTCGACGATGTTGTCCTGCGCCAGCCCGTTCGACAGGGCGTCCCACAGCGGCCATCCGCGCAGCCCCATGCGCCAGACCGGTACCTGGAACTCTGCCCAGTAGAGGTTGAGCTGCGCGCCCAGGAGATCAATGTTCGGCCAATGCGTCGGCTGGATCAGGCTGCGGGCGCTGATGTTCAGGGCCTCGGTCAGGGTCTCGTCGAAGGGCAGGGGGGGCTTGCCTGCCGCCTCCCGCACCCGGTTCTCGTCCTGAAGGGCCAAGGCATAGTCCTTGGCCAGCAGCGGGAAGGCCGTGGACCATTCGTCCGCGACGCGGCCCCCCATGATCGAGGTCATGCTGCCCTGGCTGTCAAGGTCGATCACCAGCACCTTGTAGCCATCCAGCGCCGCCGACATGGCCAGATGCGCCGCAGTGGAGGTCTTGCCCACGCCGCCCTTGAAATTGGCCACTGCGAGGATCTTGGCGGGCAGGCCTTCGGGACGCCAAGGGCGGTATTCCCGATCCGCCGCACCTTCAGTTGCGAAATGGTCCCTGAGCCGCAGGACGTCCTCCAGCGTGAACCATTTTGAATTGCCTTCGCCCATCCCCTGGGGCAGGTCAGGGTTCTTGCGCAGCACCCGCCGGAAATGCGCTGTGGCAACCGGGATCAGGTAGCGGCAGACTTCCCATGTCGAGAAGCGGCGCAGGCGCTTGCGCCCGTCGGGGGCGTAACCCCGCTCGGCCAGATCCTGGCGTCCGCGGGCAGCGAAGGCGGCGGCCTTGGCAAATCTTGCGGTGCCGATCGGCTCGGACAGGCGCTTTGCCGCGCGGGCTGGATCGATATTGAAATAAGGGGGAAGTGGGTCTTTGCCTGACATCTGAATCCTGCTGCGATGTAGCGTGTTCCGGCGTGCGTCATTCCATCTATGGCACACCGGAGCGATCAGGGGAATTATTCCGACGAAGTTTCGCCGCGAAACCCATGAAAAGTTCTCAATGAGCAGCCTCTAAAGCTTGAATCTACTTTAGGAACTTTAGAGTCTTTAGGTCATGAATCCCACTTGTTTTTCAATATTTTGCGGGCTATTAGGAGCCCGGTTACAGGATGAACGGTCCCCGATTCCGGGAGGACGGGTGCCTGTTTCCGGGATGCGAGGCGCCGATTCGCAGGATCAAGGGTGCAGATCTGCGGGATTGCCCGCTGAAGCGCGGGATAGACTGAGAAAACGCCCTTCCTTCGGCTGCAGGGTCCCGGAAACGGGTACCGTTGCACGGCCCGAGTGTCATCAGGTGCCCGTTTGCAGGACTGCCTAAAACAGAGGATCGGTGCCTTGAAGCGGCTTGCGGTCAGGTTCCTTTTGCGCCAGTTTGAGGGAAACAGGACGGTTTCCATGGACGATATTCCCCGCGATCAGCTGTCAGGCGCCCTGAGGCGCGGGGCCGTCAAGAAGCACGTCGCCGCGATCCACGTGTCCGGCAAGCTGACGCTGCTTCAGCGCAAGCTGTCCAATGTGCTCCTCTTGAATGCCTATGACACGCTGACGACACGGGTCAGCCACCAGATCGACGCGCGCACCCTGTGCCTCATGATCGGCTACAACAGCAACGACATGGATACGCTGAAGCAGTCGTTGCGCGGGCTGGTCGAGACGGTCGCCGAGTGGGACATGCTGGACGACAAGGGACGCCAGGAATGGGGCGTCTCCAGCCTGCTCAGCTATGCCAAGCTGAAAGGGGGGATCTGCGAATACGCCTATTCCCCCGCGCTGGCGGAAAAGCTGCACGATCCAAAGGTTTTCGCGCTGATCAACCTGAACATGCAGCGGCGGTTCACGTCGGGCCATGCCCTGGCCCTGTACGAGAACTGTTACCGTTTCGTGCGCACGGGATCGACGGGCTGGTGGCGGCTTGACCTGTTCCGGCGCCTGATGGGGGTCGATGGGTCCGCCTATTATGAAGTGTTCAAGCAGCTGAACGCCAAGATCATCAAGCCCGCCGTTGCCGAGGTCAACAGGACCAGCAACATCATCCTGTCGCCCGAGACGCGCAAGCAGGGCAGGGCGGTCACCCATATGCGGTTCCTGATCAAGGAAAATCCGCAACTGGCGATCCTCGACATCGACGACGGCGAGGGCGCCCGCCACGGCGAGGTCTATGCCCGGCTGCGCGCGCTTGGGGTCAGTGACCGCCTGGCGCGGCAATGGCTGTCCGTTCACGGCGAAGAGCAGGTTCAGGCCAGGCTCGACTATGTGGAAACCCGCAAGAATGTGCTGAGCAAGGTGGGTTATCTGAGTGCGGCACTGGAAGGAGGATTCGGGACGGAACCCGCCGCGGCGCCTGTGGTCGAGCCGCCCAACCCGCAGGCCGAGCGTCTGCGGCGCATCCTGGAGGTGATCAAGGCCCGGACCCCGACGCAGCGGGACGCTGATCGCCGGCTGTTCCTGAACCAGCTGATCGAACCCGCCGCCCGCGCGGATTTCGAGCGTCATGGATGGATGTCGCCCCTGAACGCGACGCGGATCGCACTTTTCTGGGAGGATATGTCGCCGGGGCTGTTCGGGGATCTGATGTCGAACGCCCGGCGCTGAAGATTGGCGGCCATGGCCGACGGGTGGCGCATCGCAGGCCAAATGCCCCTGCGCGGTTCGCCCAATCAGAACGTTTCTGACCGGTCACGGGAGGAGCAGTTCTGGGCGCGAAATCCGAGGAAGTTCATAAAGGTCGTGCGGAAGCGTCGGCAGCTCGAAGCGCCGCATGGCAAGGATCGCCAATGGACGATGCGCCTGAGTGGACTTGTCACCCGTGGCGCCGGCAGTATGGCGGCACGAACCGCGACGACCTCAAGCGGGTCAAGGAAGCTGAGACAGGAAAGCCGCGGCTGCGATCTTGGTGAGTCCCCCCTCAGGACCTGCGAGCCAACGACTTTAAGGTATCTCGAACCGCATCGGACGCAGGTGAGGACCACCGGCAGGAGAGGCCGGTCGAGTTGGCCTTAAGGGCGGGCGGGCTTTTCAACGCATCAGCCGCAAGGCGGAGATCGCCGCTGTCCGGGGGCCAGACGAAACTGCGGTCGAGTTGTGTCGGCAGTCCATGGGGTGACGGCACCGGCGTACCGAGGTTCATGACGCTGCCGGACATCCTGCACGCAGGAGCAGTTCGTCAGCCCTGTCGGCCCGCTGCCGTGTCCCTTGCCCGGAGCCGTGGCGGAAGGCGCGGCTACATAAGCCGGAGAGGGTCTGGCGGCGACCCCTGCGGACCGAGGACCGGACGTCCGCCGGTCCTATTCTGCGGCTCGGCCTTCGGCGTTGATCTCGGGGAACTCGGGCCGTTCTTCCTTTGCGGCTCCGCACAAGAGTTCCGTGGCCCGGTCCGCGGCATCCTGAAAGGGCTCCAGCACCAGATCGATGCCCAGATCCGTCAGGATCTCGGTGTCGCCCATGCTGTGGGACGCTGTCGCCATGCGTCCGGTAAACCCTGCCGAGCGAGAGAGCTGGATCAGCGTCCGGCGCGTGTCCTCGTGGCTGAGCCCCGTGTGGTGGATTGGCACGGTCGACACCATCCATTCGGCGCCTCGGAATGGCAGTTCCGCGATGAATTCCGGGTCACTGGCATCGCCGAACTCGGCATCGAGGCCGAGATCCCGCCACCGCCGCACGGCCTGAGGGTTGAAGTCCACGCCCAGCACCCGGAGGCCGCGCTTTTTCAGTCGCAGGCCGATCGCCGTGCCAAAGCGGCCGAGGCCGAAGATGATGACGTTGTAGGAACCGCCTCCGATGGCGCCGTCATCAGATCGCTCGCGGGGGGTGCCTTTCCGCTCGAAGATCCCGAGCAACGGCTCGAAGATTCGGTAGAGCTGATGAGAGTAGGTTATCATGTAGGTGGAGGCGGCAATGGTCACGAGGCCGACCATGGTGACCAGGCCAAGCGCATCCCCTGAGACATGGCCCAGGGAAACGCCCATGGCGACAAAGATCAGGGAAAACTCGCTGATCTGCGCCACGGTCAGTCCTGCCAGAAAGCCCGTCCGCTTGCGGTAGCCCATGTAGCCCATGATCGCGAGCACGATCAGCGGATTGCCGATCAGCACAAAGAGCGAGAAGATCACCGCGCCCCCGACATGGGACCCCAGAAGCGAAACATCGAGTGTCGCCCCAAGCGCAATAAAGAAGAACAACAGAAGGAAATCGCGCAGCGGCGCCAGCCGGGCGGCGATGGTTTCGCGATAGGGCGTCGAGGCCAGCGCCACGCCGGCCAGAAGGCCCCCCACCTCCTTGCCAAGTCCGACCAGATCGCCCACGGCGGCAAACAGGGCTGCCAAGGCGATGGCAAAGATGACCAGAAGCTCGGGCGTGCGGGCGAGGCGTTCGGTCAACGGATTGGCCGCGTAGCGCACGAAGAGAACCACGGCCGCCACCAGCGCCACACCTGACAGCAGAACCGACAGGACCGAGGCACCGCCATGGCTGCCTGCTCCGTCAGACGTGCCGATGCCGATGGCCGAAAGCACGATCATCGCCAGCACGACCACCAGATCCTGAACGATCAGGAAGCCCAACGCGATCTGGCCGTGCAGCGCGTCGATCTCGCGCTTGTCGGACAGGAGCTTGACGATGATGATGGTCGAGGAAAATGTCAGGGCCACGGCGACGTAAAGGCTGGTGGCATGGCCAAGACCGAGAGCAAGGCCGATCAGATAGCCGAAGAAGGCCGTAAAGATAACCTGACCGAGGCCCGTCACCACCGAGACCACGCCCAGGGACCGGATGAGCTTGACGTCCAGCTTGATGCCGACAAGGAACAGCAGGACGGCGATGCCAAGTTCGGACAGGAGATCGATCTGTTCGTCGGAATGCACCACATCCAGGGCCGATGGTCCCGCGATCAGGCCGACCGCGATGAAGCTGACGATCAGAGGCTGACGGGCGAGCGTCCCGAGCAACCCGATTCCGGCGGCCATGACCAGAAGCACGGCCACTTCAGTAAAGGATGTCATTATCGGCATCGAAATCCCCTCCTCCTCAGCAGGACGTCCTTGGCAGGGCGTCCCTTCTGGTGCCAGCCATATCGACGGGTTCTCCAAGCTCCTGCGCGGTCGGTGTCGATGGCACTGGCAAATATCCCTCACCTGCCGGAGAAAGCGGGCAGGGTCCAGACATATTGATCTGATGCTTCAGCTCCGGGAGGCGACATGGTGGTTGGCGGAGACACCCGTTTCTGCTGCAAGCCGAGAGCGGACATCCCGTCATCAACCGGATCTCTCCGCCTCACCGCAGGGTCGGAGGAAGGTCGGCCGGCTGTTCCGGGGGCCGTTGGGAAAGCCGATTCATCGATCGGCCGTCACGGCCAGGCTTCCAAGGGCGCGACGAAAGCGCCCTTTCGGCGAGTTTTTCAGAACCGTGGCCTTGGCCGTCGATGTGGCATGAGTCTTCATGTTTTCGAAGGTCCCGCGCGCCCGCCGACTCCGTGAAGTGCCCTGATGGTGTCGTACGGGCTTTGTCCCGCCATCAATTGCAGATGTAGATTCCGTTGCTGCCACCCACCATGAGGTGCACTCGTGCCGGACGCGGAAAACGGCGGCATGGCTGGCGAAGATTTTCGGTAGATGCGGCGGCGCGTCGTCAAGCACGGTCGGCGAAGAGCGGGCAGTCGCGCTGGCCAGCCGGATGCAACCGTCCAGACCTTTGGGCATTCCAGAGCCTCAGGCGCCTTTTGGCAGGGCAGCGGCCCTGGCCACAGTAGGGACCATGCCCGAAACGTTCGGTGGGGCAGCCTCTTTCTGCCTGTCCACGGGCAACGACCGCAGGGCGGCTCTGGATGACCTTGTCACGATACCGTTCGCATGGGTCCGGTAGAGCTTCATTCTTTTGCAATTCCCTTGAGCGTCCGCTCGGCGTCTCTGGCATCCGCTACATCATCGAGATGGCAGGCGAATGGCGCGTCCATGCTTGTATTGCCCGCGTCAGGCTGACATCCACCTGCAGGGTTTTCTCACGCCTCCTGTCCAGCGGCTTGGCACTGGTAAATAACCCTGTTAAACATGCGCTTACATAGTCTGCACCGCTATCGGGCCGGCTTCTTCTTCCAGCTCGGCCTTGATCCGGTCTTCGGGATGGGCATCTTCAAGCATGCCAGCCGGCACCTCGACAAGCAGATCATCATGCCCGTCGACGAATGCAGGATAACGAAACTGCCGCGTCAGCAGGACTGACCAGTCCTTGGCCAGCGTCGTCACCTCTTTGGTCTCAACTCGCTTTGCAACGCTCATGACTGCTCCTTCAGATTGATCGAGGAAGGGTAAGCTGGGCGGAGGCTTGGCAAGGGCGCGAGGACAGACACGCGAAAGTTGCGGCGCATGCCAAGGAACGATCCGGCTATTTCGTCGCTTTGGCTACAGCGGCCAAACGCGCCTTCGCCTTGAGCGAGCGGCAACGGCGAACCAGCAGGGAGATGGACCATGGAAGAGCAGATCAGGGCGGCCATTGTCGAGGAACTTACGCGACAGGCGGAGATCAGCGCAGAACTTGAAGTGCGTCAGGACGGGGATCGTCTTGTTGTCAATGGGCCGATCGATATCGACGCCATCATCATGGTGGTCGCCGGTTCGGTCGCCGGTGGGCCATGACTCCGGAAAGAATGGCGGAAGGCGCTGGCGATCTGGCGCGTGGCGTCAGCGCCAACGAGTCATGCTGTCCGTCGCGGCAGGGCACCCGATGAGGGTCACCTGATGCCCTCGGGAATGGTGATCCACCACATGGAAAACCTTGAGGTGGGCTCCGATCGTGCGGAAGAACCTTTGGGAAATCGCGAACAGAACCTCTGGACGCGACGCTCGCCCGTTCGGCGGAAACCGCGTTGCGACTGAAAGAACCCTGACTTTGCCCCGCTGCTCGGCGACCGGCTGTGAAAACCGGTACGCCCGGAGAGAGCGCAATTTAGCCGAAGGAGGCGGAGAATGCCCAGAACCGTGGAGATCAGTGTGCCGCCGAGCCGGCGCGTCGAGCTGCTGGACCGGCTGGAGACCCTGGACGGCGTCGCGGCGATTCTTGTTCACGAGCAGGCGTCCCATCTTCCGCCCGGTGATCTGGTGGTCCTGCGCGGCACCAACCAGGCGGCAGAGCAGGTGGTGCGCATTGCCGCCGACATGCGCCTGATCGAGAGCGGCGGCGCGCTGGCGATCAACGAGCCGCTCGGCCTCGCCTCGGGCGAGCGGCGGCGGAAGATCGAGAGCGATTCCAGCGACTCCACCTGGGAGGAAATCGACACGCTCTTGCGGCGCGACACGAACCCGTCGCTGAACTTTCTTGGAATGATGGCGCTTGCGGGTGCTGTCGCAGGCGCGGGACTGATGCAGGACATCCTGCATATCGTCATCGGCGCCATGCTGATCGCGCCGGGCTTCGAGCCCTTGGTGCGCATCTCCCATGGTGTGGCGTGCGGGTTGCGCGACAGCGCTCTGCGCGGGCTGATTTCGGCAGGGCTGGCGTATCTGGTGCTGGCCTTGGGTGCGATACTTGGCATGTTCGTCGCGATCTGGCTGGACCCTACGCTTGCCCTTGCCGATCTTCCTTCCCGCGAATGGGTGCAGTTCTGGACAAACATCAAGCTGGGCAGCGTCGCCATCGCCCTGTTTGCCGGATTGGCCGGTGCGCTGGTGGTCAACTCGCACCAGACGGTCTTTGCGACTGGCGTGATGATCGCGCTGGCGCTGGTTCCGGGCATGGCGATCTTCGGCATGGGCCTTGCGGCGGGCATGCCGTCGCTGGCGCTTCTGGGCGTGGGACGGTGGGCTGTGGACGCGGCCTGCGTGCTGATCGCCAGCGCGCTTGTGTTTGGCTTGAAGCGCGTGCTGCGGGGTCGAGAGGCTCAGAGATGACGAAGCGGGGAACGTAGTGGCTTTGACGACGCCTCCATCAACCGGGCAGTCGCCATTCCGGGCTGGACGATGAGAGGCGGCCAACCTGACCACGCGCGTTCATTGCAACAAGCTGTCATTGACCAGCGAAAGATCGGTGTCGAGGCAGTCTTGCGTCAAGCAGCGCTTTCCAGAACGACAGGTTTCCTTGCGTCGAGGCACAACGTCTATTCCCCTTGCGTTGCGGAGAACAGCAATAACAGGAGACTTGCCCGCCAGGAATGTTGGCAGTCAGGCGAACCTCGCGGCTATGAAGAACGATATCGAGGATGGACACCAAAAGTGCCCGACTTAGGCCGATCATGATGCGCCGCCCTGCCGGAAGGCGCAGCGCGGCCTCCGGCCCGCGTGCCAAGCAGGCGGAACGTCGCCAACGGACCAAAGTGCGACGATCAGGAAATCTTCTGGTGAATCGCTGGACACGGCCGGCATGAACACCAGCTTAAGTGCGCCACCGTACGAAGGTCCGGTACCTCCTGTCGGCTGTGCCGGTGATGGGCTACGTGGCAAGGCATCTGGAAGCAGCAGAGCAAGGGTTCGTGTCACACGTGCATTCTTGTGCAAGAAGACCGTGACATACGACAAGCAGTGCAACTGGATCGTCATGTTCCGCCACCGCACGGATGGGCGTCAGGTCGGAATTCGACAGGACCGCTGCCCGAAGACCTTACCAACGGCCATCGCCCTCTCATCTAAAGCTTTGTTTTCGAGATCGGATTTCAGATGTTTGAGATCATCACTCGTCAAGATGGAACCTGGCCAGTTACAGTGGGAACATCGGCGGGAAACGGGAGGTTAGACTGTCGGCGCTTGGAACAGAAAGCGCGAATCCACAAGACCTGAAGGAACATTCCATGAGCAGCAAGCTTCCTCCCGTTCCGGCCGAGAACAGAAGCGACAAGGGTCCTGGCGACGCGACGGGACCTGATACGCAGGACGCGGCAAACCCGCCTTCGAATCCTGACAAGACCGGCCAGGCCGGCAATTCCAAGGTCAACACGACCCACCAGGGCTATCAACAGAACAGGTAGGGCCGACCACCCCGGCCTCGAAGAAAACGCCTGCCCGCACCCGGAAAGGTTGCCGGGGACCATTGACCTGGAGCGCCAGGGCGCCCTTCGACATGGCCGAGCCACCGGCCGATGCGGACGACCGACGTCGGACCTTTCAGCCAGAGGCGGCAAGGATGATTGCCACCGCGGCCGTGAGTATGGTATCAGACAGTCCGTTTGATCGTCCGCAAGGCGGCCCGTCTTGCCTGTTTCTGCTGCACAGGCTCATGGCGTTGCCTGTGGCCAACTTCCTTGCGCAGCCCGATCAAGGTAGTCGGCGCGCAATCAACGGATCATGATCCGGGACATCGCGCGGCGGCATGAAGAAGCGGAGAGGGCCCTCCGGTATCAGACTATGTGATGCGCCCGGGCAGTCGAGAAAAGATAACCATCGAACCCGGGATCATCGGGGTCCGACAACTGCAACAGGGTCTGGCTGACACGGGCGATATGGTCGCTCATGGCCTTGCGGGCGCGGACGCTGTCGCGTGCCCGCAAGGCATCAAGTATCTCCTGATGATCATCCAGCCAGCAAGCGCGATACCTGTCGTCGAACACACGACGATGCAGCTGGGCCCACATCCGGCTGCGGGCGCGACGGTCCCAAAGATCTGCCACGGTCCGGACAAGCACGCCGTTCTGCGTCGCCTCCGCGATCAACAGGTGAAACCGGCGGTCGCCGGAATAATCGCCGCTGCCCTCGTTCATGCCGCGCCGTTCCTCGTCCAAAGCCTCGCGCATGGCGACAACATCGGCCTTGGTCACCGTCGCTGCCGCCAATCCTGCCACGGCGCTTTCGATGACCATGCGCGCTTCGAGCAATTCAAAGGGGCCGATGTCATCCTCGCTTCTGGATGTTGCGGCAGCAGCATCCAGCAGGTAGATGCCAGAGCCCTGGCGAACCTGCACAAGACCCTCCACCTCCAGCATCACGATGGCATCGCGCACGAGACTGCGGCCGACATCCAGCCTTTGCGCAATCTGCCGCTCTGTCAGCAGCCTGTCGCCGGGACGAAACCCTTCGGTCCGGATCAGGGCGCGCAGTTCGGCCGCGACATCCTGGTATCGGCGTTGAAGGGTCACGTTCATGGCCTCCGCCACCTGGTTGGAAGATGCGCGACCAAGGCAGCTTCATTCACCATGAAGCTATCCTGCACGGCAGCGCACCCACCGATCATTGCGCTTGTGCGCGGATCTGGTCGATCAGCCCGCTCATCTCCTCGCTGCTTGCGCGGGCCTCGTCGACCATCGGCTGAACGGCTTCGATGAAGGGGGCCTTGTCAACCTCATGAACCTCGACGCCCAGTTCGCTTTTTGCGGTCTCGATTGCCTCTGCGGCGGCCGCACGCCACGCCTCGCTGTGCGAGATCATCGAATTGCGCGCGGCCGTCGACAGGGCTGCCTGCTCCTCCTCCGACATTTCGTCCCACGCGCAGTTCGAGATGAACACCACCGCCGGGATCAGCGTATGCTCGTCCAGCGAGAAGTGCTTGGCGACCTCTCCGTGGCGGGCGGTCGTCAGCGCCGTGGGGTTGTTCTCGGCCCCGTCCACAACGCCTTGCTGCAGCGCGGAATAGAGTTCACCCCAACCGATGGGCGTCGGGCTGGCGCCCAGCAACTCGACCATCCGCACTGCCGAAGGGCTGGGCTGGACCCGGATCTTCATTCCGTTCAGGTCGTCGGGCGACAGGATCGGCTTGTTGGCGTAAAAAGAGCGGGCGCCCTCGGTGTAATAGGCCAGTCCGCGGATTCCCTGCTCGATCCCGGAATCAAGAATGCGCTGGCCGATGTCGCCGGCCACCACCTGATCAAAGTGATCCTCGCTTTCGAACAGGTAGGGCAGATTGAAGACACCATAGGAGGGCACGAAGGCCTCGAGCTCGGCAGCGTTCGACCGCGCCATGTCCAGTGAACAGTTCTGCACCTGTTCGGTGGACTCTCGCTGCGTTCCCAACTGACCGTTCGCATAGATGCGGATCCTGACCGAACCTCCGGTGGCTTCCTCCACCTCGTCAGCCATCTGCTGCATCGACAGATGCACTGGATGATCCTCGGGGTTGTTGTGGTTCAGCCGCAAGGTGCGCGCCTCTGCCGCAGCCGTCAGCGTCAAAAGCGCCACAGCGGTGCTGCAGGCAAATCTGGTTGTTGTATTCATCACGTCCTCCCATGGAACAGCTGACGATCATTTCGGTTTTCCGACCGCCGCCAGGTCGGATCCGATCTGATCTGCCAAGCCGCCCTCTTGTCAACCACTTTGACAAATCGGTTGACCAATTTGCGGCCCGACGTCATCTTGCACCGCAATCGAGCAGCGCTCGCAAGGGGGGGGAGGGCGGAGCATGGCCAGCATTCAACTATCTGCGCGGGGGTGGTCATGAGGCGGCTTGCCGACGGGCTTTTGCGTTTCGGCATCATCGTGGTCTTTGCCGTGCTGCTGGTGTGCGTGAGCTGGCAGGTCATCAGCCGCTATGCCTTGGGCACGCCCTCCACCGTCACGGATGAACTGGCGCGCTTTCTGTTCATGTGGCTGGCTCTCGTCGGCGGCGCCTATACCTATGGCCAAGGGCGTCATCTGGCCATCGATCTGCTGCCCACATCGCTCAGCGGACGGCCGCGCCAACTGAACGAGGCGCTGATCACCCTGCTGATCGCGGCCTTTGCGGCAGTTGTCATGGTCTGGGGCGGCTTTCAGCTGGTGCAGCGGACGTTGGTCTCGGGGCAGATCTCTCCTTCGCTGCAGTTGCCGATGGGCTGGGTTTATGGCGCCGTGCCGCTGTCGGGGCTGATCATCATCGCCTATGCGGCAGCCAATCTGGGCCGTATCGCCAAGGGCGGCACCACGCTGAACCCGCCCGAGGAGCTGCCGGCGCCAAAAGGGGATACGCTATCATGAACTGGGCTGCCGTCGTTCTTTTCGCGTCCTTCGGCGTCCTGATGGTGGTGGGGGTACCCATCGCCTTTGCCATCGGCATCGCCTCGGCCCTGACCTTCCTGCTGTTCATGTCCTTCGACCAGACGATCTTCATCGTCGCCCAGCAGATGGTGTCGGGCCTCGACAGCTTCACGCTGCTTGCGATCCCGTTCTTCATCCTCGCGGGCAACATCATGAACCGCGGCGGCATCGCGCTGCGCTTGATCGAGTTCGCCAAGGTTCTGGGCGGGCGCCTTCCCGGCGCCCTGGCCCATTGCAACGTCATCGCCAACATGATGTTCGGCGCGATTTCGGGTTCGGCCGTGGCCTCGGCCGCCGCTGTCGGGGGGGTGATGGCGCCTTTGCAGCGCAAGGAAGGATATGATCCGGCCTATTCGGCCGCCGTCAACATCGCCTCCAGCCCCACGGGCCTGCTGATCCCTCCGTCCACCGCGCTGATCGTCTTTTCCCTGATCACCGGGGGAACCTCGATCTCCGCGCTCTTTGTGGCGGGCTATCTGCCGGGCATCCTTCTGGGACTGTCGATCATGGTGGTGGCCGGGATCATCGCAAAACGGCGCGGCTATCCCGTGGCCCCCCGACCCAGCATGGCGGAAGTCCGTCGAAAGACGCTTGACGCGATCCTGCCCCTGGGCCTGATCATCGTCATCATGGGAGGCATCATCGCGGGCATCTTCACCGCCACCGAAGCCTCGGCTGCCGCTGTTCTTTATTCGCTGGTCCTGGCATTGTTCTGGTTCAGGGAGATCGGCTGGCGCGATCTGCCCCGCATCTTTCTGGAAAGTGCGGTCACCACCACCATCGTCCTTCTGATGATCGGCGCCTCGATCGCCATGTCCCGTGCCATGGCCTTTGGCGACATCCCGTTCGCCCTGTCGGATTATCTGCTGATGCTGTCGGACAACCCGGTGGTGATCCTGCTGATCATCAACGTGGCGCTGCTGGTCATCGGCACCTTCATGGACATGACGCCGGCGCTGCTGATCTTTACGCCGATCTTCTATCCGGTGGTGTCGGACCTGGGCATGGACCCGGTCCATTTCGGCATCATGATGACGCTCAACCTCTCGATCGGCATCTGCACGCCCCCTGTGGGATCGGCGCTTTTCGTCGGCTGTTCGGTGGGCGGCGTGCCCATCGCCAGGGTCATTCGCCCGATGCTGCCCCTGTATGTCGCGATGATCGTGCTGCTGATGGCGGTCACCTTCATTCCCGAAATCAGCCTCGCCCTGCCGCGCTGGCTTCTGAACTACGGTTGAGCCGATGAAGACCCTGAAGCACTGGACTTTCGCCGCGCGTGACGGCGCCTGCGTGACCTTGGACACCGAGGGCGGCCGCCGCCTCCGCATTGCCGTGCTGGAACGCGATCTGATCCGTGTGTCGCTGATCGGCCGCGACGGCTGGCGGCTGAACCGCAGCTGGTCGGTGGCCCCCGATGGCGACACGCCGTTCGAGGGCCGCTCACGCGATGACCTCGGCGGCTTTTCCTGTCCCCACTTCATCCAGGAGGAGGGTGAGGACGGTCTGTTGATCGATACCGGCATCCTGCGCCTGACGGTGCGGCGGCCGCTTCAACTGGTCTGGGAGGCCCGCATCGGCGATGACTGGCGCGTTTTTGCAGCCGACCGTCCGACCGGCGCTTATATGGCCAGCCTGCGCGATCACACCCATGCTCATTTCCTGCGCCGCCACCCGGACGAACAGGTCTATGGCCTGGGCGAAAAGGCGGGCAATCTTGAACGGTCCGGTCGCCGGTTCGAGATGCGCAACCTCGACGCCATGGGTTATGACGCCGAAACGACCGACCCTCTTTACAAGCACATCCCCGTCACCATGACGCGGACGGCAGACGCGGGCACCTGGTCCATCTTCTACGACAATCTTGCCAGTTGCTGGTTCGATCTGGGCAATGAACTGGACAACTATCACCTGCCTTACCGCGCCTATCGGGCCGAGGACGGCGACCTGGACTATTACATGTCCTGGTCGCCCGACCTGGCGGGGCTGACGCGGCGGCAGGCCTGGCTGACCGGCGGCACGGCCTTCCCGCCGCGCTGGTCGCTTGGTTATTCCGGCTCGACCATGAGCTATACCGACGCGCCCGATGCGCAACGCCAGCTGGAGGGGTTTCTGGACCAGATCACCGCGCATGATCTGCCATGCGACAGCTTCCAGATGTCCTCGGGCTATACCTCGATCGGCCCCAAGCGCTACGTCTTCAACTGGAACAACGAGAAATTCTCCGACATCGACGCGATGACAGCCCGCTTTGCCAAGGCCAGGCTGCACCTGATCGCCAACATCAAGCCCTGCCTTCTCCATGACCATCCGATGTATGAGGACGTTGCGGAAAAAGGACTCTTCATCCGCGACAGCGAGGCGGACAGGCCGGAAATCTCTGTTTTCTGGGATGACGAAGGCTCGCACCTGGACTTCACAAATCCGTCCACGGTCGAGTGGTGGAAGCAGAACGTGACGACCCAGCTGCTGGAGCACGGGATCGGATCGACCTGGAACGACAACAACGAATACGAGATCTGGGACCGTGGCGCACGCTGCCACGGCTTTGGCGAGCCGATCGACATCGCCCTGATCCGGCCGCTGCAGCCGGTGCTGATGACGCGTGCATCGCGCGACGCGCAGGCCGCCCATGCGCCGGACAGGCGGCCATACCTGATCAGTCGTTCGGGCGCGCCGGGCATCCAGCGTTATGCGCAGACCTGGACCGGTGACAACCGCACCGCCTGGAAGACGCTGCGCTACAACAACCGCATGGGCCTGGGCCTGTCCATGTCGGGCATCTTCAACATCGGCCATGACGTGGGCGGCTTCTCGGGCCCGCGCCCCGGGCCCGAGCTGTTCCTGCGGTGGGTCCAGAACGGCATCTTCCACCCGCGCTTCACCATCCACTCGTGGAACGACGACGCGACCGTGAACGAGCCGTGGATGTATCCCGAGGTCCTGCCGCAGATCCGCGCGGCGCTGCAGCTGCGCTATCGCCTGCTCCCCTATCTCTACACCCTGCTGTGGCAGGCCGTGACAGACCACCAGCCGATGCTGCGCCCGACCCTGCTGGATCACGAGCATGATTCACGTTGCCGCGAAGAGAACGACGAGTTCCTGTTGGGCCGCGACCTTCTGGTGGCCACGGTCATCGAGGAAGGCGCGACGGAGCGCCGTCTTTGGCTGCCCGACAATGGTACCGGATGGTGGGACTTTGCCACCGGAGCGTATCAGGCGCCGGGCACCGAGATCGTGCTGCCCGTTGATCTGGGTTCCATGCCCCTGTTCGTTCGTGCAGGTGCTGTGCTGCCGCTGTCTGGTGGCGCAGAACGTGCGGATCCTCTTGATGACACCACGCGCATCCTGGCGGTTCATCCCGCCCCCGGCATCTTCACGGACGAGGGCTTGCTTTACGAGGATGACGGTCAGGCCGCCGACGCGCAGCAGGGCAACCATTGGCGCTTGCAGATGGCGGTCAGCGGAAATGCCGAAACCATCGACCTGACGCTGCGCGCCCAAGGACGCTGGCGGCCGCATTGGCATCATCTGCAGGTGACCCTGCCCGCAGCCGAAACACGGGTCCTGCGCGTGAACGGGCGGACGACCGACGTGATCGCGTTGTCCGACATCCCTTGTGACTGAAGGCTTGCAAAGGTCAGGAATGCCTTCAACTGACCCTGCGGCTCCAGACCTCGGGACATCTTGATGACGTTGCCTGCAGGCCCCACGTTGATGTTCAGCCGTCTGCTCGGCTCGCTTGGGCGAGGGCGTCGACCACTTTGCGGAAACGTTCGTGGGCGTGATGGTCCTGACGCTGCATCCCCGGACCTGTCTCTGTTCACCACGATCGCCGGGCGTCGCTCCTGATGGGGTCAGCGCTTGAAGCGCTGCCCCATCGGCTGTTTCCATGTCGATGTCGCCAAGGCGCAGGCCGCCGAGGGAGAGGCTGTATCTTCTTGCGGCAAGCGACAGAACCAGCAAGGTCCTCTATGATTGCCACAGCTTTCAACCGGCTCCGGGAGGTGCCGACTGACAAGGGCGCGCAGTTGGCAACCTGAGCTGCGATACGACCGCCTTCGAGCACATCTCGGCCGGGTGCGCCGTAAACATGGGATCGGCACAGGCTGACGAAGGTGAAGCCGCCCGAGTGTTGCGAGGATCAGGCAACGCTCGGGGAAACTGTTGTCACGGGCAACGGCCAAGCCGAACGGATGAACCCCACGATCAAGGAGGCAACTGTTGAACGCGTCCATTGCCACCCTATGTCGTTGTCCAGCCAGATCAGCAGCGGCCCGCGCTGCCTCAGGGCATCATTGCAGGACTGCCGGTTCGTCGTGCGATGGCAAGCAGCGTCAGGCTTGCCCATGCCGAGACGCTCACGCTACCGGATCAGTTGCGTGGATCCTCCGGCAGAATGAGGCCTGCAGCAATGTCCATCCAGGCCAGGCCACGAGATCAGATTGCCTTCGTCCGCGGCTTTTACCCGCACCGCACCGCTAATCTCGCTGCGCGACCTGACAGTTCTTTTTCGACCAGCTCATATACATCAAGCCATAGAGGCGCCGCATACAATACACTGACAAGGTCGAGCTGGGAGGTGCTATCGAAAAAGTCCCTGTGTAGCTTCAGCAGGCTTCCACCTGCTTACTACCTGTTGCGCCCTGCCAAGCTGCGAAACGCTCGGCGGGAATGATCTGCAGGCCGCCGCTCTTATGCGGGTCGGCGAGTCTGGCGTCAGTCAGCCGGCGGCACCCTTGCGCGATGTCGCAGGGGGCCTTTTGTCTTGTAGAGCTTGGTTAGCAGGTCGTTGTTTCCGGGGGCCATGCTGTGCCTCCGGGGCTTTCACCCGCAGGTGCCGCAACTCGCCGCAAACAATGCTCGGCCGGCCGCGGGCAGACGCAGGATCTGATCTGCACGTCCTTCGGAAAGATGCGCCAGATCAGGCTGTCAATGTGGATCACTCCCCAAACTACATGACATGCTGAACCGGAGAGCCTGGCGAGTTGAACAACCCGCTGACATAAGCATTCCGTTCTCGCTGGTTGCTTGGGTTGCCCTTCGAGCGTCAGCATCACAAAGCCCCTGCTGTCCCAGGATCATGGGCTTACAGGAACTTGGTGGGTTGGGGGACCTTGCGGACACTACCTGACTCACCTTTGACCAGATGCGCGAGGGGGCAGGGCAGGGGAGGGGTGGCGATAGCCACCTAGACAGCCTGCCGCATTGGTGACGGCGCGGGCGCAACACATATGGCCTTTGAATTCTGCTGCGGGTTGTCGCGCCCGTGGAACCTAGAAGGAGACCACGCAATGAGGCTAAGGATCAAGCAGGAGGTCATGGGCCCGCACATGCTGAAGGTGCATCTCGGCCATGGCCTTGTAGTGCATCGTTTTCGCGCAGCGGATCATGGTCCGCATCATGACCATCCCTGGCCTTTCCGCAGCACGATCATCCGTGGCGGCTATGTTGAAGAGATGCTGCACGACGACGGCCGAAGGGAGACCGTCGAACGCCGACCGGGGGACCAGTTCGTGATCGAGCCCGGGCATGTGCATCGCATTGTTGCGCTTCTGGACGGCGATTGCTGGACCTGCATCGAGATCCTGGGCCGCAAGGTTCGGGAACCTGGCTTCTACGAATGGCGGGACGGGCAGATGTGGCAGCGCCGCCATTACGAGCGGGAGTGGACTCCGCTCTCCTAGCACAACAGCAGTTCAGTGCGCGATCTGGTGGGGCCATAGCAGAGTAGCAGCACTAGAGGCAGCGATGGGAATCCAAGCTTCAAGCAGTGGAGTATTTGTAGCGCAGCAGCGCCTGCGCGAAGGGGAACGCCGTCTTGGTCGCAGGCGCGGGTGGCCAAGGTCCTGCGCGAGGCGCAGGACCCGTCACGCCCGGAAAACCAGCCTTGCCCGTGCGGTTTCCGATGAAGGGCATAGCTGGAACGCCAAAGGTCGCGCGCCGGGACCTGATCGACCGGCTGCAGGGCAGCACAAAGCCGCGGCGGCGCCGGCGGGGCCGTCCGGCGCGGCGGTGGTGCCGCTCCTTTTGGCGCGTGTCGCGGCGCGTCGGCCTGCGGGGACCGGCGGGTTGCCGGTGGTGGCGCCACGGGTCTGGATGACCACCGGCGACATGCCCCCTGAACCGCCGGCTGCGCCGGCAAGGTTTGGCGTCGGTCTCTCACAAGAGGGTTGGGCCGATCGCAGGCCCGCGACCCACGGCCGGCGCGGCACGGGATCGAGCGCCCCGGGCATGTTCCCGCGAACAAGGTCCTGGTGATGCGTCCGCTGCTGCCGCGAGAGTCCAGGGTCATCTGGCGCGCAATGGCGGCATCACCCGCGCCGCCTTGACCATCGATGGCCATGACCGCAGGACCATTGCCCGGA
>VGDE01000032.1 GCA_016869875.1 Alphaproteobacteria bacterium | reverse complement strand
CGCGCGGACTGGGCGCGCCGCCCGCCGAAACCTTGGGCCCGTTGGGCAGGGCCGAGCGCTTGAACTGGCTGGTGGCGAAGAAGCGCACCAGGAACCGCTCCAGCCAGTGCCGGATCGTTGCCAGGTCATAGGCGGTCTTCTTGGCTTCGGGAAAGGCATCCGGCCAGATGCCCTGCGCCGTGTCGTGCCAGGCATGCCACGCCAGGAACGCGACCTTTGACGGGGGCAGGCCATAGCGCATGGTGTGGAACAGGAAGAAGTCGTTCAGCGAATAGGGACCGATCTTGGATTCGGTGCTTTGCATTCCCTCGTCGCCCTCGGCAGGGACCAGTTCGGGCGAGATCTCGGTATCAAGAATGGCCTCGAGCACCTCTGCCGTGGCGGCATCGAACTGACCGGTGCGGGCGGTCCAACGGATCAGGTACTGGATCAGCGTCTTGGGAACACCCGCGTTGACGGCGTAATGGCTCATCTGATCGCCGACGCCATAGGTGCACCAGCCAAGCGCAAGCTCGGACAGATCGCCCGTGCCGATGACAAAGCCGCCCCGCTGGTTCGCCAGGCGGAACAGATAGTCGGTGCGCAGTCCGGCCTGCACGTTCTCGAAGGCGATGTCATAGACGGGCTTTCCTTCGGCGAAGGGGTGGCCCATGTCCTGCAGCATCTGCGTCGCGGCAGGGCGGATGTCGATCTCCTCGGCCCGGATGCCCATGGCGCGCATCAGCTTCCAGGCGTTCGACTTGGTGCCTTCCGACGTTGCAAAGCCCGGCATCGTGAAGCCCAGGATGCGGTCGCGCGGCAGGCCCAGCCTGTCGAAGGTCTTGGCCGCCACGATCAGGGCATGGGTGGAATCGAGGCCCCCCGACACGCCGATGACCATGTTCTCGCCGCGCGTCGATTCGAACCGGCGCCGCAATCCCTCGACCTGGATGTTGAACGCCTCGTAGCAGTCGAGGTCCAGATGGCTGGCGCGGTTGGGCACATATGGAAAGCGCGCGACCGGCCGCATCAGTCCCGCGTCCCGTCCATGTGGCTGGTGCTGAAAGGTGATGCGGCGAAACTGCGGGTCGAACTGGCGGGCCGCGTCGTTGAAGCTGCCGGTGCGCATCCGTTCCGCCAGGATGCGGCCTGTGTCCACATCTGCGGCCAGAAGCTGTGGTTCCAGCGGAAAGCGGTCGGATTCGGCCAGCAGGTCGCCCAGTTCATAGATCATCCCCTGGCCGTCCCACGCCAGGTCCGTCGTGCTTTCGCCCGGCCCTGCCGCCGAATAGGCATAGGCGGCAAAGGCGCGCATCGACTGCGACTGGCACAGCAGGTGCCGGTCCGAGGACTTGCCGATCACGATGTTCGAGGCCGACAGGTTGGTCAGGATCACCGCGCCCGCCATGGCCGCCTCGGAGGACGGAGGGTTGGGTGTCCAGTAATCCTCGCAGATCTCGGTGTGAAAGATCAGGCCGGGCAGGTCCTCGGCCTGAAAGATCAGGTCCGTGCCAAAGGGAACGGACCGTCCGCCGACGCTGATGTGCTGCTGCTTGATCCCGCGGCCATGCGCGAACCACCGCTTTTCATAGAATTCGCGATAGTTCGGCAGATAGGATTTCGGCACCACGCCCAGAAGCTCTCCGCGTGCGACGATCAGTGCGCAATTGTAAAGCCGCCCGTCGCGACGCAGCGGGGCCCCGATCAGCAGGACCGGCGCCAGGCTGGCGCTGGCCTTGATGATGCGCTCAATCCCGCGCTCGACCGACAGCAGGACCGCATCCTGCAGGTGCAGATCGTCGATGGCATAGGACGACACGCAAAGTTCCGGATAGACCAGCAGATCGACTCCCAGATCGTCGGCCCGGCGCGCCTCGTCGATGATGCTGTCGCAGTTGTAGGTGATGTCCGCCGGACGCACGCGCGGCGTCGAGGTTGCGACGCGAACGAAGCCGTGGCGGTGGAAGGACGAAAAGGGAAGATCTTTCAAAGGACGGCATCCTCGAACATATCAGTGACGGTTTGCAGGCACAGGGCGCGGATCGTCTCGCGCCCCTTGGCGCCGAAACGCTCCATCCGGTGAACGGTTGCTCCATCCTGCCGTGCCAGCGCGAAATGGACCAGCCCTTCTTCGGCATCCCCGCCGGGCGATCCCGCATAGCCGGTGACCGACACGGCGTAGTCGACCCCCGCACGGTCGCGCGCCTGTTCGGCCATCATGATCGCCACTTCCTCCGAGACAGCGCCCTTGTCCTGCAGCAGGGTCGCATCGACACCCAGCAACTCGGTCTTTGCCTCGTCGGTATAGGTCACGAAGCCACGATCGAAGGCATGGGAACAACCCTCGATGTCGGTCATCAGCGCGGCGACAAGGCCACCCGTGCAGCTTTCGGCTGTCGCGACCGTCTTTTCGCGCTTGCACAGTTCTTCAAGGACCCGCTTCATCCGGGCTTCGGTCGAGTCACTGCTGGTCATGGCTGCTGTCCTGCATGTTCAAGATGGCGGGGCGCCTCACTCCACAACCTCGGCTGCGGGCGGCGTCGCAGTAGTTTCGGCCTCGTCCTCGACCCCGGCAGGGGCACGGAAGAAGGCAAAGACGACAAAAATGCCGATCGCAATCGCGAAAAACAGAAACATTAGCACGTTCCGGGGCATGGCTCGGTTCCTTTGCAACTTCGCTTGGCAGGTCCGGCCGATAGGGGAGGCAATGGTGCCTCTTGCCCGGCCTGACCAGGAACCCTCATCAGGTTCCTTGTGAGCCAACTGAACGTGTCACGGTTTGTTCCCGACCGGCAGGAGGAACTAATGCAGGCACTCATCGTTTTCGTCGTTGGAAGGCGGGCCGCAAGATTGCCGCCCGTCGAGCGCCGGGGGAGCTTCCTCTGGTCTCAGGACATGCAGAAAGGACTCTACATGGTCACCACAGTTGGAAACGAAGCCGTCTTTCAGGATCTGGTTACCAACCTCATCCTTCTGGAGCGCGATGCCATTGCCGCTTATGAGTCGACGGTCGAACGCCTGTCCGATCCGGCGCTAAGTGCGCAGATCGAGAATTTTCGGCAGGATCACCTGCAGCACCTTGATGTTCTGCAGCAGATGGCAGCCCAGTCAGGTGCCGAAGCTCCGGCCGAAGGCGACATGAAGCAGCTGCTGACCACTGGCAAGATCGCGCTGGCAGACCTGTTCGGCGATGCGGCGATCCTCAAGGCAATGCGCACCAACGAGGAGGACACGGTCACAGCCTATGAACGGGCATCGGGACATCCCGATGCGATCCCCGAGTCGCGGGCGTTCTTTGAAAAGGCGCTGGCGGACGAGCGGCGTCATCGCGAGTGGATGCAACGTACCTCGGAAGCGCTGTAAGACATTTTCGTTGATCGGGTAAGTTTGCGGCCGGGGCAGGACATGCCCCGGCCGCGTAGGGTTGCAAAGCTTCCGTTGGGCCACCGGCAGAGTGATAGAAAGAGCGACCGCGGCAACTTTGGAACGTTCCCTTGTGCTGCTGCGCACGATGTTGATGCCGCCGTTGTGGCAACCGATCTTGTGGAGGTTCCGACCTTCCACCTTCCCGAGCGGCCGCAGGAACGTTCCATCATCATGGAGGCGGGCACTTCCGCCACGATGAGAACGGGCGCGTTTGAGCATGCCTTGCCAGATGTCGATCATTCAGGTGGCCTCCCGACCGATTGCGTACCAAGCGCATCACGGTGTGCAAAGCGACCCATCCCGTTCCGGACGCCGTCTCTCAGGCCGCCGCACAGGAAGTTCCGGCCGCAGCACGGTCGCGAGCCGATGACTTGGTGCTGGCGCTGATCTCGGGCGGAGGATCGGTGCTGATGGCGGCGCCTGTTCCCTCGCTGACCCTGCAGGACAAGATCCAGACCAATCGGATTTTCCTGCGTTCGGGGCTGGCAATCCCGGACATGAACCGGATCCGCTGCCGGTTGTCGCCGGTCGAGGTCCGCGGCCGGACCTGCACGCTTGGTGACGCTTGCGATCTTGGATGTGCCGGGGGATGATCTTGCGGTTACCGTATCAGGTCCAGCGGCTCCCGATCCGTCGGCAGCCGGAGACAGACCCGGCTGGCAAATTTGCCAGGCCCTGACCTGCCGCCTCCAGTACATGCGGTCCTGCTGGCGCCGGTCCGGGCACCTGTCAGTTTTTGAAGCGATGTCCGCTTGACCATTACGCCGCAGATGTCGCTGCGGGCAATGGCAGAAAGTGGCTCTTGCGGCCGCGGTCACTCCGATCCTGCTGGACGACGCGTCGGAGTCAGAGGCACGGCAGATGGGCATCGTCATCGCCGGGAACGCGCACTGCGGCGAATTGAACTCCCGCCTCTTTGCCCGCACTGCCATCACGTTGGACCGAAAAATGTCTGTATCCCAAGAGGGCCGTCCTGCAACAACATTGTGAAGTACGACTGGCGGCGTTAGAAGCGGCGCCACCGGATCGCGATCATGTTTGGACGGCTGAAGAATTGGAGGCGCGTCGTTACCCGATACGACCGACGCCAGAGACCTTCTTCTCAGTCATCACGCTCGCCGCAGCGGTCCTGTTCTGGCTCTGAGGATCAATGGGTCTGGAGCCAAGGGTGACGTATTCCGCCGGAGGCTAACGCGTCAGAGTGATGGCGTTGGCTGCGCCGCTGATCTCGACCGCGCCGATGGTGTTCAGTTGCCGGAAGCTCAGCGGCAGTGCGACAACCACCTGGTCGACTGCGGAATTGGCCGCAAGGCGCGCGGCAGGACTGTCGGCAGATGGGGGCACCGCAACGAAACGCAGGCGCAGCACCCCGTCCGCGTCCGGAGACAGCCTGCCGATGGGCTGGCTGTTGGCGGGAACAAGAGTTGCCGAGTGATATCCCTTCGTGGGTGCGAAGCCGCGAAGAACAAGCAGGCGACCTTCTGCCAGCGGCTGCCATTCGGCGGACAGGATCTGCGGGATGCCAGGGCGCAGGTCGGACCTGCCGACATAGCCGCCCTCGGGCTCCAGGGAAGCTGGCGCGGTCGGACCGCCCCGCCATCTCAAGGGGTTCCAGCCGCTATCCCCAAACCGTCCGCATCCTGACAGGATCACGGTCCCGATCAGCAGCGGCAGAAACATTCTGGTCATGGCGATCCCTCGGCAGTTTCAGCCGGTGATAGGCCAAAGCAGGCGCGCCGAAAAGCCTCTTTGACCTTGAGGCCCGCTCGCGCTACGCCTTTGGCCCGACACGAGGAGAACGTCATGGCCACCCCTGCCTTTGAGGACATTGCCGAAACCTTTGACTTTCTGGAGGACTGGGAAGAGCGCTATCGCCATGTCATTGAGTTGGGCAAGGCGATGCCGCCCTTGGATCCTGCCTTCCAGGTGCCCGCCACCAAGGTGGAAGGCTGCGCCAGCCAAGTCTGGATACTGCCCCGGATCGAGAACGGAAACTTCGACTTTCAGGGCGAAAGCGATGCAATGATCGTGCGCGGCCTGATCGCGGTGTTGCACGCGCTGTATTCGGGGGTGCCGGTCCGGCAGGTCGACCAGATCGACGCCCAGGCCGCCTTGGCGCGGCTGGGGCTGGACGAGCACCTGTCGGCGCAGCGATCGAACGGCGTGCGCGCGATGGTGCAGCGGATCAGGCAGTTGGCCGCCGACGCAAGCTGATCCAGCCGCCGCCCAGCACCCGCGTTCCCTCGGACGCATAGAACACGCAGGCCTGGCCGGGGCTGACGCCCTCTTCGGGGTCCAGCAACTCGACCTCCGCCCGGCGGCCGGGTAGGGGGCGCAGGATGGCCGGGCGCGGCGGCCGGGTCGAGCGAATGCGGACCATGCACGCAATCTCGCCTTCGAAAGGCTCATCGCCCAGCCAGTTCACCTCTGTCACGTTGACGGTGGCGGTGGACAGGGCCGCACGCGGACCAACGACAACGCGACGGATGTCAGGTTCCAGGCGAACGACATAAAGCGGATTGCCCAATCCCCCGATCCCCAGACCCCGGCGCTGTCCGATCGTGTAGTGGATCACCCCGCGATGGATGCCCAGGACGTTGCCGTCCATGTCCACGATCTCACCCGGATCGGCGGCGCCGGGACGCAGCTTCTCGATCACCGAGGCGTAGTCGCCGTTGGGCACGAAGCAGATGTCCTGGCTGTCCGGCTTGTCGGCCACCGACAGCCCGTATTGGGCGGCCAGCGCCCGTGTCTCGGCCTTGCTCACAAGATGCCCGAGCGGAAAGCGCAGGTAGTCCAGCTGCTCCTGCGTGGTCGAGAACAGGAAATAGCTCTGATCGCGGTTCGGGTCGGCCGCCATGTGCAACTCCGCCCGGGACGACCCCTGCTTGCGCTGGATGTAGTGGCCGGTCGCCATGCAGTCGGCATCCAGATCACGCGCTGTTTCAAGCAGGTCCCGGAACTTGACACGCTCGTTGCAGCGGATGCAGGGCACCGGCGTCGCGCCAGACAGATAGGCATCGGCGAATTCGTCGATTACCGATTCCCGGAACTTGTTCTCGTAATCCAGAACATAGTGCGGAAACCCCATGCGTTCGGCCACGCGCCGTGCGTCATGGATATCCTGGCCCGCACAGCAGGCACCCTTTTTGGCCAGCGCTGCGCCGTGGTCGTACAATTGCAGCGTGACGCCGACGACGTCATAACCCTCGGCTTTCAGCTGGGCGGCCACGACCGAACTGTCAACGCCGCCCGACATCGCCACGACCACGCGGGTCTGTGCTGGCGTCTTGGCAAAGCCAAGACTGTTCAATTCGGTGTCGCGCGCGCTGGCGCGGGGCGGGGCAAGCAGGGTCATGGGTGATCTTTCGCCCTTCAGGGCTTTGTCGGAAAACCGCGTTTGCGTCGAAATATAGTCAAATGCAGTGCTTTCTCAACCCCGGATGCCTTTGTTTTGCCGGCTGCCCTAACGGGGCTTTAAGTGCTTTCGGGCAGAACTTTCGGGACTTTAACGAGGAAAGACTTGGATGTTTGTGAAAAAGACCTTGGGTCCGCGGATTGTGACCTTGGAAGACGGCCGCATCCTCAGCGTCGCAGACCTGCCCATGGTCGACACCCGATGGGTGGCCAGCCGAAAGCAGACGGTGGTGCTGGCAGTGACCCACGGGCTGATCAGCCGCGAGGACGCGTTGCGCCGCTACGGCCTGACGGAAGAGGAATTCGACAGCTGGTGCAGGGCCGTACACCAGCACGGCGCGGCCGCTTTGAAGGTTACCGCATTACAAAGATATAGACATACCCCCACCCAATGAGGAAAATACAACCACAGCGGGTAACGACATGTTAACCAGTTCAGGCGATTGTCACCACATGATCTTTGACGAATCGGGGGAATAGACCAAGCCATGCGAATCCTCTTGGTAGAAGACGATCCCAGCACCGCGCGGGCAATCGAACTGATGCTGACGGCAGCCAGCTACAACGTGTTCCTGACGGACATGGGCGAGGAAGGAATCGATCTCGCCAAGCTGTACGACTATGACCTGATCCTGCTGGACCTTGACCTGCCGGACATGCACGGGATGGAGGTGCTGCGGCATCTGCGCCTGGCGCGCATCGACACGCCGATCCTGATCCTGACCGGGTCGGACGACACCGAAAGCAAGCTGCGCGGCTTTGGGTTCGGTGCCGATGACTACATGACAAAGCCGTTCAACCGCGAAGAGCTTCAAGCCCGCATCCAGGCCATCATCCGGCGCTCCAAGGGACACAGCCAGGCACTGATCCGGACCGGCGACATCGTCGTGAATCTCGATGCCCGTTCGGTCGAGGTTCGGGGCCGCGCCGTGAACCTCACCGGCAAGGAGTACCAGATCCTTGAACTGCTGAGCCTGCGCAAGGGCACAACGCTGACCAAGGAGATGTTCCTGAACCACCTTTATGGCGGCATGGACGAGCCGGAACTGAAGATCATCGACGTCTTCATCTGCAAGCTGCGCAAGAAGCTGTCCGAAGCCCTTGGCGGCGACAGCCACATCGAGACGGTCTGGGGCAGGGGCTATGTGCTGCGCGATCCTGGTCCGGCCGTGGACGAGCGACTGGCCGTCGGCGCCTAGAATGGCGCTGCGCCTTCTGGACGATCGCGCGGGCTTGGGCGATACCCGAAGCTGAGAGGGCGCGGGCGACCGGGCCGCCGAGGCGAAGAGGGCAAAGATGGCGCAGCAACCGTCCGACCGGCTGCCGGTCGAGGATCTGAACCGCGAACAGGCCGCAGCCGAAATTGCGGATCTGTCCGCGCGGGTGGCGGAGGCAAACGACAATTACCACAGGCATGACGCGCCCGAGATCTCGGATGCCGACTATGATGCCTTCAAGGCGCGGCTTCTGGCGCTCGAAGCCGCTTTCCCCGAACTTGCCCAGCCCGACAGCCCGACGGGCAAGGTGGGCGCAGGGCCTGCCGAGGGGTTTGGAAAGGTTGCTCACGCGCAGCGCATGATGTCGTTGGGCAATGCGTTCACGGAAACCGACGTACAGGAGTTCCTCACCCGCGTCCGCAGCTTTCTGAACCTGCCCGGCGACACCCTTTTGGAAATGACGGCCGAGCCCAAGATCGACGGCCTGTCGCTGTCCCTGCGCTATGAACAGGGGGAACTGGTGCAGGCCGCGACGCGCGGCGATGGTACGGTTGGTGAAAATGTCACGGCCAATGCCCGCACCATTGCAGAAATTCCATGTCGGCTGGCAGGCACCGTTCCCGACATCTTGGAGGTGCGCGGCGAAGTCTACATGAGCCACGCCGATTTCCGGACGCTGAACGGCCAGGACGCGGGCCGGATCTTCGCAAATCCGCGCAATGCCGCCGCAGGATCGCTGCGCCAGATTGATCCCGCAGTGACTTCCCGCCGTCCGCTGCGTTTTTTCGCCTATAGCTGGGGCGAATTGTCCGAACCCCTGGCCTCCACGCAGCTTGAGGCGGTGGAGCGCCTTGCCAGCCTCGGCTTTCAGACGAACCCGCTGACGCGCCTGTGCCGTAGCCTGCCGGAAATGATCGATACCTGGACGCAGATCGAGCAGCAGCGCGCCACGCTGGGCTATGACATCGATGGCGTCGTCTACAAGGTGAACGACCTGAGCTTCCAGGCACGGCTGGGCTTTCGCTCGACCACGCCGCGCTGGGCGCTTGCGCACAAGTTCCCTGCCGAAACGGCGTGGACGCGGCTCGACCGTATCGAGATACAGGTCGGACGCACGGGTGCGCTCTCGCCGGTCGCGCGGCTGGAGCCAGTGACAGTGGGGGGGGTTGTCGTCTCGAACGCAACGCTGCACAACGAAGATTACATCGCCGGGCGCGACAATGCCGGTGCGCCCATCCGCGAGGGCCGCGACATCCGCGAGGGGGACTGGGTCAAGGTTTATCGTGCAGGCGACGTGATCCCCAAGATCGCCGATGTGGACCTGTCGCGTCGTCCTGCCGACAGCCTGCCCTTTGCCTTTCCGTCCCTTTGTCCCCAATGCGGGTCCGAGGCCATCCGCGAACCTGGTGACTCCGTCCGTCGCTGCACGGGCGGGTTGATCTGCCCCGCGCAGGCGGTCGAAAAGCTGAAGCACTTCGTCAGCCGCCCCGCCTTCGACATCGACGGGTTGGGTGCCCGGCAGATCGAGATGTTCTTTGCCGATCCAGCTTTGCCGATCCGGGAACCTGCCGACATCTTTACCCTTGCCCGGCGCGACAGCGGCAACCTTGCACGCCTGAAGAACCGTGAAGGTTTCGGCGAACGTTCGGTTGAGAAGCTGTTTGCCGCGATCGAGGACAAGCGCCGCATCCCCTTGGCGCGTCTGCTGTTCGCGCTTGGCATCCGGCATGTGGGGGAGGTTGCCTCAGGCACGCTGGCGCGGCATTTCGGCACATGGGACGCATTGGTCGCCGCCATCGACGGAGCGGCACGGGAACCCGCCTTTGCCGCCGCCGATGACAAGGCCCGTCGGACGGCGCTGCCTGACAGTCCCCATTGGGCGGAACTTGTGGGCATCGACGGGATCGGAAGCGTTCTTGTCAACTCGCTGGTCACGACCTTCAGCCAGCAGGCGGAACGGGAGGGCATCGACCGGCTGGTGGCGCAACTGACCGTCCTTCCGGCCCAGAGCACCCGTGCCGTCCAGACGGAGATCTCGGGCAAGACGCTGGTCTTTACCGGAACGCTGGAACGGATGACGCGTGCCGAAGCCAAGGCCCGGGCCGAGGCGATGGGCGCCAAGGTTGCGGGTTCGGTCAGCGCCAAGACGGATCTGCTGATTGCAGGACCGGGGGCAGGGTCCAAGGCGACCAAGGCCGCCGATCTGGGGGTAGCCGTCATTGATGAGGACGAGTGGCTGCGCATCGCGGGGACTGGATGAGCCAGCCCAAGGGCCGCCCGCCGGCGCTGTTCCCGCTGTTCGCCGGCATCGACACGCTGCCCGGCATCGGTCCAAAGGGCCGCGCCGCGCTGGAGCAGATGGGCATTGACAAGCCGCGCGACCTGATCCTGACGCTGCCCGCCAGTGGCGTCACGCGGCGGCGGATCGATCGCCTTGCCGATGCGCGCGCGCCCGAAACCGTTACCCTGACGGTCACGGTCGCGCGCCACCATCCGCCGCAGGTGCGCGGCCGTCCGTGGCGGGTTCATTGCACCGACGGCACCGATGACCTGACGCTTGTCTTCTTTCGCCCCCGGGAGGCGTGGATCGAAAGTCAGTTGCCCCTTGGCAGCCGCCGCATCATCAGCGGCAAGCTGGAACTGTTCGACGGTGCGGCGCAAATCGTCCATCCCGACCACATCCTGCGCGAGGACGAGGCGTTGCCGCCCGAGTTCGAGCCCGTCTATCCCCTGTCGGCCGGCCTGACGCAGAAGGGGATGGCCAAGGCGGTCGATGCGGCCCTGTCGCGCCTGCCGCAGGTGGACGAGTGGATCGACCCGCAATTGATCGCCACCCGTGGCTGGCCGGATTTTGTCAAAGCGCTGGAAATGGCCCATTGTCCCTCTTCGCCTGCAGCGTTGTCGCCCGACAGTCCGGCACGGGCGCGGCTGGCCTATGATGAGTTTCTGGCCCACCAAATGACGCTGGCTCTGGTCCGGCGGGACAAGCGCCGATTGAAGGGACGGGCCAGCGCCGGTGATGGCGGACTGCGTCGGCGCGTGCTGGAGAGCCTGCCCTGGCCACCGACCGGGGCGCAGGCGCGCGCGGTGCAGGAAATCGCGGCCGACATGGCCAGCGACCGGCGCATGAACCGGCTGCTTCAGGGCGATGTCGGCGCAGGCAAGACGCTGGTCGCCCTTTTGTCGGCATTGGTGGCCGTCGAGGCCGGCGGCCAGGCAGTGCTGATGGCACCAACCGAGATCCTGGCCCGCCAGCACGCGCGCGCGCTGGAGCCTCTGGCCCGCTCGGCCGGTGTGCGGCTGGCGGCTTTGACCGGGCGGGACAAGCGCGATCTGCGCGGCCAGATCCTTGCCGATCTGGCCGAGGGACGCATCGACATCCTTGTGGGCACACACGCCGTCTTCCAGAAGGACGTGCAGTTCCACGACCTTCGCCTGGCAATCATCGACGAACAGCACCGCTTTGGCGTTGCGCAGCGACTGGAGCTGTCGGCCAAGGGCGAGGTGCCGCCCGACATGCTGATCATGACGGCAACGCCCATCCCGCGCTCTCTGGCACTGTCGCAATATGGCGATCTGGATCTGTCGGTGCTGGACGAGAAACCTCCGGGTCGCCAGCCGATCACCACGGTGATGATCAGCGACCAGCGGCTGGATCAGGTGACCGAGCGTCTGCGGGCGGCGATGGCGGCAGGAGCGCGCGCCTACTGGGTCTGTCCGCTGGTTGACGAAAGCGAGGTCACCGACCTGACGGCGGCCGAGGCACGGTTCACTCATCTGCGCGCCCTGTTCGGCGAGCGTGTGCGGATGGTGCACGGCCAGATGTCACCCGACCAGCGCGACACGGCAATGGCGGATTTCTCCTCGGGCCGGGCGCAGCTGCTGGTCGCTACGACGGTGATCGAGGTCGGCGTCGATGTGCCCGAAGCGACCATCATGGTGATCGAACGCGCCGAAAGCTTTGGCCTGGCACAGTTGCACCAGCTGCGCGGCCGTGTGGGGCGGGGACAGGGCGCCTCGACCTGTCTCCTGATGTATCACCCGCCGCTGAACGAAACGGGCGCCCGGCGCCTGACGACCCTGCGCGACACCGAGGATGGCTTTCGCATTGCCGAGGTCGATCTGGAAATGCGGGGGGCGGGCGACGTCATCGGAACCGCGCAGTCCGGGCTGCCACGATTCCGGATTGCCGATCTGGAACATCAGGCCGGGCTGATGGCCGTGGCGCGACAGGATGCGCGCAGTCTGTTGGAACGGGACCCGCTGCTGGACAGCCCTCGTGGGCAGGCAGTGCGGCTGTTGATGTGGCTGATGCAGCAGGATCAGGCGATTCGCCTCATTCAGGTCGGCTGAGCCCTATGACGGGAACAATGTTCTTAAAATGTTCTTTACAGAATCGCGCAAACATGAGAACAAAGCAGCAACAGAAAGGAGTTGCTGCCCATGACCCGCGAATTCATCTGTGACCTTGTCGGAATCACCGCCCTGAGCTTCACCACCATCGTGGTTCTCTGGCTGCCCGCGATCCTGCAGGCCTGACGCTTGATCTGCCCCGCGTTGCCCAAGCCGGCGCCCCGCCTGTGCGCCGCCTCTGTCCAAGCACGCGCAACTGGCCGGCCCTGGCAGGGGCCGGTCTTTTTCATGGTGGTGGGGCCTGATCAGCCGGCCGCCTGGTCCATGGCCTCCAGCGTGGCCTCCCATGCCAGCAAGATCGACGCGTGCCGGTTGGGGTAAGCCCGGGCCGGCAGCAGGGCCTCCAGATCGGCAAAGGGGGGCAGGGGAGGCTCGGCCTCGTTCTTGAGCATGTCGCGCAACTGGTCACGGCCCGCGATGATCTGGTCGCGGCCCATGCCGACCACCGACTGCCCCAGCACCGCCGCCGAGGCCTGCCCCAAGGCGCAGGCCCGGACCTCCTGCGCGAACTCTGCAACGCGGCCGTCCTGCATCGACAGATGCACCGTCACGGACGAGCCGCATTGGGGCGAACGGCGCATCGCGCTGGCTTGGGGTGCCTCCAGCTTGCCCTGATGCGGAATGGCCGTGGTCAGCGCCAGGATGCGGCGCGAGTAAAGCTGCATGAGATCGCTGTCGGCCATCATTCCTCCCGGTGGTCTTTCGCACGGCGCGGCTGCGGTCTAGATAGGGACGCGCCTTCTGAAAGGAAACCCGATGTTCGATCCGTCCAGCCTGAAATACGATGCCAACGGCCTGATTCCGGCCATCGCGCAGGATGCCGCGTCGGGTGAGGTGCTCATGATGGCCTGGATGAACGTCCAGGCCGTCGCGCGAACCCTGGAGAGTGGACGAGTCACATATTGGTCGCGGTCGCGCCAGGCCTTCTGGATCAAGGGCGAAAGCTCGGGCCATGTCCAACAGCTGGTCGAGATGAGGGTCGATTGCGACCGCGACTGCCTGCTGGTGCTGGTCCGGCAAACGGGTCCTGCCTGCCACACGAACCGTCGCAGCTGCTTTTACACGGCTCTGCGCGACGGAAAGGAAGTCGAGATCATGGCGCAGATGGCGGACTGATGGCATGACGGTGCCTGTCAAAGTCTAGAAGCCAATCATGCGGCGGATGTCGGCTGGCGTGGCCCCTTCCTCGCGATAGTGGCGCAAGGCGCGGGCATCGTCGCGCTTGGCCAGTCGTTTTCCTGCGTCATCGCGGATCAGCCGATGATGCAGATAGGCCGGTGTCGGAACGTCCAGCAGACGCTGCAACAGCACATGGATGAAGGTCGAGTCGAACAGGTCCTTGCCGCGCGTGACCAGCGTGATGCCCTGCGCGGCATCGTCAACCACGACCGCTAGATGATAGGACGTGCCCATCCCCCGGCGCGCCAGGATCACGTCGCCGATTCCTTCGTGAAACTGCGCCCGCGTCAGGACATGATCCTGATCCGGCATGATCCCCTTGTCCCGAAAGCCGATTTTCCCAAGACCCAGCGCGTCAAAAGCCCGATCCAGGTCCAACCGGATCACGTCGTCGGGCCCGGCATCACGCAGGTCGCGCCGCCGACAGGTGCCCGGATAGATCAACCCGTCCGGACCTGCGGGCAGGGAACTCTCCTGCGGGGCCGACAGCGCGGCGCGGATGTCGCCCCTGCGGCAACGGCAGGGATAGCTCAGTGGCGCCAGGCGCTCCAGCGCCGCGCGATAAGCAGGCAGGCGGTCCGACTGCCGCATCACAGGTCGCGGCCAGTCCAGCCCCAGCCATGCCAGATCCTCAAAGATCGCGGTTTCGTATTCAGGCTTGCAGCGTTCGCGGTCGATGTCCTCGATCCGCAGGTGAAAGCGGCCATGGGTTGCGGCGGTCAGGGCCGAGAACGCATGTCCCAGATGCAGCAGGCCCGTGGGCGATGGCGCAAAGCGCGTTACTGTGCCGCCAGCCATGCCTGAAAATCGTCCTTGGCCCGCCGCGTATAGGCAGGATAACGCTCCTTGCGGCCCCGGCGGCCGCCACGGGCCTCGTCCAGCGGCGGGAAAAGACCGAAGTTCACGTTCATCGGCTGAAAGGTCTTGGCTTCGGCGCCGCCGGTGATGTGGTTCACCAGCGCGCCAATTGCCGTGGTAAAGGGTGGGGGCGGCAGGTCATGGCCCTTTGCCTCTGCCGCAGCCATGCGTCCCGCCAGAAGACCCATCGCGGCGCTTTCGACATAACCCTCCACTCCCGTCACCTGACCCGCGAAACGCAGGTTCGGCCGCAGCCGCAATCGCATCCGGTTGTCCAGCAGCGTTGGCGAATTCAGAAAGCTGTTGCGGTGGATGCCGCCCAGACGCGCAAAGCTGGCGTTCTGCAGGCCGGGGATCAAGCGGAACACCTCCGTCTGTGCCCCGTACTTCATCTTGGTCTGGAAGCCGACGATATTGTAGAGGGTTCCCAAAGCGTTATCGCGGCGAAGTTGAACCACTGCATAAGCTTTTTCCTGCGGCTTGTGCGCGTTCGTCAGGCCCACCGGCTTCATCGGGCCGTGGCGCAGCGTTTCGCGGCCTCGCTCGGCCATGACTTCGATCGGCAGGCAGCCGTCGAAGTAGCCGGCCGTCTCACCCTCGTGAAACTCGGTCTTCTCGGCGGCCAGCAGGGCGTCGATAAAGGCCTCGTATTCTGGCTTGGTCAGCGGGCAGTTGATATAGGCCTTCTGCTCGGCCTCGGTTTCACCCTTGTCATAGCGGCTCTGCTCCCAGGCGACAGACATGTCGATGGTGTCGGCATGAACGATGGGCGCGATCGCATCAAAAAAGGCCAGTGCCTCGGTCCCGGTGACGCCCCGAATGGCTTGGGCCAGTGTGTCCGAGGTCAGCGGGCCGGTCGCAATGATCCAGTTGCCCTCCTCGGGAAGTTCAATGACCTCTCCCGGATGGATCTCGATCAGCGGCTCCGCCTTCAAAGCCGCTGTCACCGCCGCCGAGAACGCCTCTCGGTCAACGGCCAGCGCGCCGCCCGCGGGCAGCCGATGGCGCGCGGCCATCTGCATGATTAGCCCGTCTGCCGCACGCATTTCCCAGTGCAACTGGCCAACGGCGTTCATCACGTCATCGTCCGAGCGGAAGCTGTTGGAGCAGACCATCTCGGCGCAGTCACCCGTTTTATGGGCAAAGGTTTCCACTTTGGGGCGCATCTCGTGCAGCACGACGGGGACGCCGGCACGGGCAACCTGCCAGGCGGCTTCCGAACCGGCCAAGCCGGCACCGATAATGTGGACGGGTTCCATGCGTGTCTCCTTGAAGGCCGGCTAGCAAAGCGGGTCCGGAATGGAAAGGGGCGGCGCCGATGGCACCGCCCCCAAGGTCGTGCGACCGATGCGCGGCAGATTACTCCGCGGTGGCGGCTTCGGCCTCGGTGCCTTCGTCGTCACCTTCCGAGCGCAGTGCCGAAGGCGCGGCAATGTTCGCGATGACAAAGTCGCGGTCGATCGTCGGCTTGACACCCGCAGGCAGCTTCACGTCGCTGATGTGGATGGTGGCGCCGACTTCCAGCCCTTCCAGGTCCACCGTGATGTGATCTGGGATGTCGCCCGCGGTCACGATCAGTTCGACCTCGGCGCGGACCGTCACAAGCGTGCCGCCCTTTTTCAGGCCGGGGCACTTCTCTTGGTTCACGAACTCGACCGGGATGAACAGGTTCACCTTCGAGGTCCGGCGCAGGCGCATGAAGTCGATGTGGATCGGCAGGTCCTTGACCACGTCGCGCTGGACGCCGCGGCAGATGACGCGGACGTCATCCTGGCCCTCGACCTTCAGGTTCCACAGCGTGGACATGAAGCGGCCCGCGCGCAGCTGGGTCAGCAGCTTGTTGAAGTCGAACGCCACGGCAACGGGGTCCTTGCCGTCGCCATAAACGATGCCGGGCACCTTGCCTTCGCGGCGAGCTTGGCGGGCGGCCCCCTTGCCTGTCCCCGCGCGTGCCTCGGCCACCAGATCCGGAATCTCTTTGGCCATATCTTGTATCCTTAACCATTGTTGACAGCGCCACCCTCCAAGGGTGCGTGGCGCCAAGCGGTGCCCATAGCGCAACCCGCCCAAAAAGTGAAGCGGCAAAAATCTTGCCGGTATGGCGGCTCGCCTCCTCATGCTCGCGCCGGAGAACCTTCACGCACTCGAGTATCCAGCGATCATGGCAAAGCCGTCCCGGGTTGTGCCAGTCGCCAAGCCGCAAGTGGTTCATGCCGTCTTCGCGGCAATCCGGCGCCGGATTATGGAGCAAAACCGCTCTGCGGGCAGATCCTTTGGACGCCCGATATCGGCACCGCGGTGCCACAATTGAAGCCGGTTTCTGTTGCTACTGATGATGGGTTGAAACATCCATGACTGGCAAAGTGGGAAGCTGTTCCGTCCTGCCAGGCCGCTCTGGCGGCTTTATCTTGAAACGTTTCTGCTGCCCTGATGGCTGAGCCCGCGTCTGCTGAGTGAATGGTCGCCACGCCTCCGCACCATGGTATCAGCAAGACTCGAGGGGCTTGCGTCGAAGTCTCTTCAGGCTGCCGCGGCTTGAACTTCAGACAGGCCTGATCAAGACAATCATGCCGCAGGGCCATCAGGGAAGATCCCCCGCCAATACTGTCGGGGGGCATCGAAAAAACCCTTTCAAGACGCCGGGCACCAGCCTGAGAGGCCACTGCCTGAAACCTCTGCCTTCAGGTAATCTGGTATTCCTCCAGAAACCCCTGCGGGATAAGCAAGTTCTTGGGGCCGACATCACGCAGATTACGTTCGCCGCACAGGGCCATGCTGATGTCCAGCTCCTTGCGGATCACTTCCAGCGCCCGCGTCACCCCGGCCTCGCCCATTGCACCCAGACCATGCACCCAAGCCCGGCCGATCCATGTCGCATGGGCGCCAAGCGCCAGCGCCTTCAGCACGTCCTGACCGCTGCGGATGCCGCTGTCCATGTGGATCTCGACCCGATCCCCGACAGCCCTGACGATATGAGGCAGCATCCGGATCGACGACAACGCGCCGTCCAGTTGCCGCCCGCCATGGTTGCTGACCACGATCGCATCGGCACCAAAGTCGGCGGCAATCCGGGCATCCTCGGGATCCAGGATGCCTTTCAGGATCAGCTTGCCTCCCCACATGTCGCGGATGCGCGCGATCTTGTCCCAGTCCAGACGCTCGTCGAACTGTTCCGCCGTCCAGCTCATCAACGAGCTGGTGTCGCCCACGCCCTTGGCATGGCCCACGATATTTCCAAAGAAACGACGTTTGGTGCGCAACATTCCCATGCCCCACCGCCAGCGCGTCGCCAGGTCAAGCATAGTCGGCAGCGTCATCTTGGGCGGCGCCGACAGCCCGTTCTTCAGGTCCTTGTGCCGCTGCCCCAGGATCTGCAGGTCGAGCGTCAGGACCAGCGCACTGCACCTCACGGCCTTGGCGCGCTCGATGATCGCGGCCAGGAACTCCTGGTCCTTCATCACATAAAGCTGGAACATGAAGGGCTTGGTCGTATGTTGCGCGACATCCTCGAGGGAGCAGATCGACATCGTGGACAGGCAGAACGGGACACCGAACTTCTCTGCCGCACGTGCCGCATGGATCTCGCCATCGGCGTGCTGCATACCTGTCAGGCCGACGGGCGCAAGCGCCACGGGCATCGTGACCGGCAGCCCTATCATGTCGCCGTCAATCCGGCGGTCCGACATGTCCACCGCCACCTTCTGGCGCAGTTTCAGCCGCGCGAAATCGGTCGTGTTCTCGCGAAAGGTCTGCTCGGTATAACTGCCGGATTCGGCATAGTCATAGAACATCTTGGGCGTGCGCGCGCGGTGCAGCGCCTTGAGGTCATCGATCGACGTAATCACCGGCATGGCCAAGCCTCTCGCAAACTGGTCAAAAGTTCTTACCAGCCAGCCGGCTTCTGTGCAATCAGCCTTCTGCGCGGCGGCGCAGGACGGGATCGACCACGGGACCCTGCAGTTCCCGCGCCCGCGCCCGCAGGGCTTCGGCCCGCCTGTTTTCGGCAGCCTCGACCGCATCCGGTTCCGTCGCCGCCACTGTTGCGTGGACGGGCAGGGCCGGTTCCGCGAGGATCTGTGCGGTGGGCAACAGGCGGGGGAAATCGTCGGGCTTTCCGCATGCCGTCAGCAGCAGGGCAAGGCTCAGGGCGACAGGTACGTTCATGTGTCTCATGAGGCGCAGGTTACGCGTGGGAAGGGGCAGCGGCAACGGCCCGCATGCGGACTTCCCAGTCCGCCCCCTGCGCGCTAGACAGGCGACATGGCCCGCACCCAAGGTTCCCGCGCCGAGATCACCGGCCCCCTGCTTCGCGACGAAGCCCGACGCCTGTTCGCGCGGCAGGGATACGCAGCCGTGTCCATGCGACAGATCGCGGCTGCGGTGGGCGTTCAGGCGGGGGCGCTTTACGCGTACACGCCCGACAAGCAGGCCTTGCTGGCGGACCTTCTGGAAAGCCATATGCAGGATCTGCTGGCGGCCTGGTCCGACGATCCCGGGGCCGACCCGCTGGCGCGCCTGGAACGGTTCGTGCGTTTCCACATCGGATTCAGCCTGGACCATCCGGACGCGGTCTTTCTGTCCTACATGGAGTTGCGCAACCTTTCGCCGCAGAACTTTGCACGCATCGCCGGCCTGCGCGGCCGCTACGAGTCCATCCTCGAATCGATCCTGCGCGACGGTGTCGGCGCCTCGGTCATGCGGATCGAAGATCCCAAGCTGACCACGCTGGCGCTGATCGCCATGCTGACCGGCGTCACGAACTGGTATCGCGAAGAGGGACGCCTGGACCGCGCAAGGATAGTCCAGATCTACTGGGGCCTTGCACGCGGCGCGGTGGGTGCCTGACAACATCCGTCTTGCCCGAATACCCAAATCGGCCGCTTGCTGCCCTGCCCGCCATCCCGGATAATCGCCCCCATGTCCCTACCCCCCGGCTTCCTTGACGAGATTCGCAACCGCGTTCCGATCAGTCGCGTGATCGGAAAGAAGGTGACGTGGGACCTGCGCAAGTCGAACCAGGCACGGGGCGACTGGTGGGCGCCCTGTCCATTCCATCAGGAAAAATCCGCGAGTTTCCACTGCGACGACCAGAAGGGGTACTATTACTGCTTCGGCTGCCACGCCAAGGGCGATGCCGTCACCTTTCTGCGGGAACATGACGGCATGGAGTTCATGGAGGCCGTCAAGCTCCTGGCGGGCGAGGCGGGACTTGTGATGCCCGAACCCGACCCCCGCGCCCGCGAACGGACGGACCGGCGCAGCAAGCTCTTGGAGGTGACCGAGGCTGCCTGCCGCTGGTTCCGCCTTCAATTGCAGACCGGGGCTGCCGCGGAGGCGCGCGACTATCTGACCCGGCGCGGCCTGGACTCTGCCACGCTCGACCGCTTCGAGATCGGCTTTGCACCTGACAGCCGTCAGGCCCTGACCTTGGCGCTGCGCGACAAGGGCTTCGACGAGGCGCAGATCGTCGAGGCCGGCATGTCGGCCCTGCCCGAGGGAGGTGGCGCTGCCTACGACCGCTTCCGCGGACGGATCATCTTTCCCATTCGTGACGGTCAGGGTCGCTGCATCGGCTTTGGCGGCAGGGCGATGGACCCGAATGCGCGGGCGAAATATCTTAACAGCCCCGAGACCCCGTTGTTCGACAAGGGGCGCAACCTTTACAACCTGGGTCCTGCGCGTACAGCCGTCTCCAGGGGGCAGCGCCTGGTCGTGGCCGAAGGCTACATGGACGTGATCGCCTTGGCGCGTGCCGGCTTCGAAGGTGCGGTCGCTCCCTTGGGAACCGCCATTACGGAAGAACAACTGCGCCTGATGTGGCGCGTCAGTCCCGAACCCGTCATCGCGCTGGACGGTGACGCCGCAGGCCAGCGGGCTGCACAGCGTTTGATCGACCTGGCGCTGCCTCTGACAGGGCCTGGGCAGGCGTTGCGCTTCGTGATCCTGCCGGCCGGGCAGGACCCCGATGATCTGATCAAGGGTGCCGGGCCGGGCGCGATGGGCGCGCTTCTGGAGCAGGCGCGGCCGCTTCTGGACCTGCTTTGGGCGCGCGAGACCGAAGGCCATGTCTTTGACAGCCCTGAACGAAAGGCCGCTCTGGACCGGCGCCTGCAAGAGGCGGTGGCTCGCATTCCCGATGATCTTACCCGCAACCATTACACCGAGGAAATCCGCCGCAAGCGGTGGGAGCTGTTTGGCGGCGGCAGCCGCCCGCGCCAAGCCGGGCAGCGAAGTGGTGCGGCCGGGCGCAGCCAGGCCCGGCGCGGAGGGGCCTCGATGGCCCCGCGCGCGCCGAACCCT
>VGDE01000031.1 GCA_016869875.1 Alphaproteobacteria bacterium | reverse complement strand
CGCACAAGCAGGTGAGGTGGTAGTAGGTGACGTGATCGCGCACTGTGGTTCCCTCTCCGCCACAAAAGAACGAAAAGGGAACAACACTTCAAGCAGCTGGACGCCAAGTAAAGTCCGGCAAAGCGGCCTTGATCCTCATCTCCAACTCTGACCTCAACAGGCAGCCGGTTGGACAAAACTGTCCGACCTCCCAGCCATCGTCATGCGCAATAAGCAGTGCGGTGACATCAGGCAGCGCAATCCGCGTGCCTTCGGGGGTGGGTGTAAGCTCAGGTGCGTGCATCATGAAGGCCTCCTGCCGGCAGGATACTGGCAGGAGGTTGAAGCTTGGTTAACCAAGCGGTCGTTGCGTGGGATTACCTGCCCTGCCCCTCGACCGCATGTGCCGTGGCTTCCGCCGCCTCACCTGCGCGCCTTCAGCCGCTCGCCGAAAGCCCTACCCGCCTCGAAGGCGCTCTTCCCATCCTCGATCACCCGGATGATCTGCCGCTCCTTCTCCGGGCTGGTGGTATAGGGCCGCGGCGTGGCGCCGCTGAAGGTGCCGCGCTGCTGGGCGAAGATGAGCAGGTAGAGCGGCAGCAGCGTCTGCATGACGGCCGCGATCTGCTCGCCCGTCCAGTCGATGCCGAGGAGGTCGACGGCCGAGGCGATGGCATTGGCCACCGGGATGGCGTTCTCTCCAGTGAGGGTCGAGAAGGCCAGGTCCAGCCCGGTCAGCGCCGCCGGGACGATGCCCAGCCAGAAGCTGCGGGTCTTGGCAAAGAAGATCGGCGCGATCGTCTTGATGCTGTCCATGGGTCAGGCTCCTTTCAGCCAGGTGGACACGTCAAAGCCTGGGCAGGCCTTGGCCGCATATTCGTTGTGGCCGCTGATGCGGGCGATGCCGGTGCGCGAGCTGATCGCCTCGATCATCTGGCGCAGGGTGATGTCCTGCTGCGGGGTGAAGTGATTCGCAAAAAGGTCGGTCTCGGCTGAGCCGTGGCCACCCAGAAGGCAGATGCCGATCGTGCCGCTGTTCTTGCCGATGGTATGGCTGCCGATCACCGTCTCGGCACGGCCGGCGAGGACCTTGCCGTCACGGTCGATGATCCAGTGATAGCCAATGTCGCGCCAGCCGTTGGCCAGATGCCAGCGCCGGATCTCGGCCACCTTCTCGGCGATCGGGCGGCCTGCCATCCAGTCGGGGCGGGTGGCCGCACAATGGACGATGATCTCGCGCACCGGGTGTCGGGCGCTGCCCTGGTAGATCATGGCCGAGGTCGCGTGCTTGGGGGCCAGCGTCACAGCAGGCGCGGCCGGTTTGCCGCCGGCATCCAGCCAAGCTTGCGCCGCAGCGCGGGTCTTGGCGCCGAATAGGCCATCTAGGGGGCCGGGATCGTGGCCGAGGCCCTGCAGGCCGGTCTGTATCTGGCGGGTGGCTTCGCGGGTCATTCATTCCTCCATGAAAAAACCGCCCCGGGCGTCGGCCCAAGGCGGCGAAAGTTTGAATCAAGCGGGGTGGCGTCAGGCCAGTTCGCGGAACACGGCCGCTGCGGCCTTGGGCGTGCCTCGCGCATCCTCGATGCCGAAGTAGGTTTCCGTGTCGGTGCCGGTTGCCCGGTCACGGAAGCCGTACCAGTGGATCGGGCCGAGGCCACTGTTCGGGGCGCGAGCCATGTCGACCAACTGGCGCAGCGTTTCCGCTTGGTCGGCCTGCGACACCGCCTGGTTGCCGCCCGATGTCGGGGCGCCGGCTTCGGTGATCCAGATCAGCATGTCCTGATGGCCGTTCTGGTTCATCAGAGTGCGGATCGAGCGCATGACGCCAAGGCCGGTCCAGCTGTCCGTGCGGTTGAACAGCAGCGGGTACTGGTAGGGATGGTGTCCGACGGCATCAAAGGCGCGGGTGCCATTCAGCCGGGCATAGGTGCGCCGCAGGTAGTCCACCGCCCCCTGCACGTTCGGCGCGGTGGTGGATGGGATCGACGCGTTTCCGACATAGATCACAACGCTGTCGCGCTGGATCGCCTTGATCGCCGGATAGACGATGCGCAGCAGCTCGGCATAGGCTTCAGGCGTTAGGGTCGTGTGGTTGGCTTCGTTGAGTACTTCCCACCATTTGCAGCGATCGCCGTAGCGATGCACCGCGGCTTCTGCGAACTGACGGAACCGGGTGCGGCCAGCGGCAGTGCTGATCAGGCTGATGTCGGTATTCAGCAGGATCAGCGGCTTGATGCCGCGCCGCACAAGGCCGTCCACCAAGCGATCTGTGTTGGCCCATTGGTAGCCCCCGCCGGCGACGGGTTGCACACGTTCTAGGCGCACATCGAACCGCACGGTCTTGGCGTTCAGCGCGGCGATCCGGTCCATCCACGGCTCGCCACCGGCCAGCAGTTCCCCGTCGGGGATTGCGAAACCCAGCATCCCGGCCAAGCTCGGCTGCGCGGGCGGTTGGGGCGCAGGAGGCACCGGCTGCGGGGTGGGCGTCACAGGCACCACCGGCGGCGGCGCAGGGGGCGTCACCGGTTCGGGCTCGGGCTGGGGCTCGATGCGATTGAACTCGACCAATGCCTGCCAGCGCGGGTTGTCGTCCGCAACGTGCCGCCGGGCGCCCCAGAAGCCATCCCGGCTAGGCCGGTCGATCTCAACAAAGGCGTTGAAGAACTCGCCGCCTGCGGCGTCAAAGCGCGTCATGGCGTGAGTGTAGAGCTCCCCCATGTGCCGCGAGTAGTGGAACCGCTCGAGGAAGCCCATCAAGTCGGCGTTGTTGTGCGCGCCACTGAAGGCGGGGACCAAGTGGCTGCCGCCCTCGTACATGACCAGCTTCAGCCCGGCCGCATCGGCAACCCGTTTCTGATAAGCCCAGATGGCCTCATGCGCGGCGATGCTGCCATCCGCCCCGAGGTGACGGCCGTCAAGCATCTGCTCTCGCATCCGCTGCATGGCGCCTTCTTCGCCGTGGTCGCGGCGCCATTCCTGGATGCGCTGGATCGCTCCCGCGCTGTTGAAGCCGCCGTCCCAGTAGCCCGTGACCGCATAGGCGTCGAAATACGCCTTGGGTGCGCGGCGACCGGCCTGCATCGCAACCCATCGGGGAGCGTTGAGGATGGGATCTTCGATCCCCTGATATCCGGTCTGCGTGGCAATCACCTTCACATAGCGCCCGCGCTGGCCATCGAAAACCCGGTCAAGGATCATGGCCATTTCAGCGGATCGGCCGCCATGCCACTGCATCCACCCGTTGCCGTTGACCAGATCCGGCCAGAGGCGCAGAGCCTGCTGGTTGGCATAATGCGCCTGCTGGAACTGCCAGTTCCACACCTCGTTGCTCAGTTCGAAATATGCCTTGAGGCGGGGGTTCAGGTTGTCGCGGACAAGCGTGGAAAAGCGGCTGATGTAGTCATCCGTCGCCCCATGCGGGATGCAGAACCACGGGTCGATCTGGATCTCGTTCGCCAGCGCCACCATGACCTCGACGGGGGCATCCGTGGCCCAGGTCGTGGAGGCCGGGCGGGCACGGCTCTGCCAGGTCGTGACGCGGCTGTCGTTCGTTGCCTGCCAGTCCATGAAGCGCAGGCAGCGGAAGTTGCGGACCAGATCCAGCCATTCGGGCCGGAAGATCGCGCCCGCATTGAAAGCGGCCAGATGCTGGGTCTTGACGCAGCGGATGTTCTTGATCGGGTTCGTCGCACTGATGCCCGACACGCGAACGTCCACGATCCCGCTGCCGGGGGTGAAGTCGAACTCCAGCCAGCGGGTGCCGCGCGTGGGGTTGGCGGCACGTCCCCAGACGTTCACTTCGCCCTCCCCGTCCCAGAACAGGCGGTAGCGCCCCGCAATGCTGGTGTCGGAAGCGTCCAGATCGGTCAGGATGACAGAGGCCACGAAGTCAGCGCCAGGGGGCACGCGCAGCGGCCAGCCATCGGCGTCAAGATGCCCGCCTGCCCGCATCTGCTCATGCTCCATGAAGCCAAAAGCGCTCCACGTGCGCGCCATCCAGGGGCGCCCGGACTTCATGACGTCCAGGAACGGTTGCGAGGCCCGCCAATCGGCAAGACCGCCGAGGCCAACAGCAACTGACAGTTTGGCATCCCGATCCGCGGGAGCAGGCGTTGTCGGTGCGGGTTCGGATCCGGGTTCGGGCTCTGGCGTCGGCTCCGGCACGACAGGGGGCGGTGCGGGCGGCGTGGGGGCTGGAAGTGGCTCCGGCTCGGGGGTTGGCGCGGGCATAGGCTCTTCCGGCTCTGCGGTCGTATCTGCGGCTGCTGCGAATGTCTTGCTGACATCGGCAAACAGTTCTGCAAGGCGGCGGCAGTGTTGGGTGTTCATGAGGTTCTCCAATGCAAAAAGCCCGCGGTGAGCGGGCGGTTTTTGACGAACGGGTTTTAATCTTCGGTTAAGCATACGTGCGCAGCCCCGCCAGCTGGGAGCTGCCCGCGTCGATTGTCGTTTGAATTCAGGCTGTCGCAGATGCGTGGCGCGCTTGGGGTGTTGCATCGCGCGACAGCGCTGTCAGGCCCTTACTTGGGCCCTCCGCTGCGCATAGGCCTAGAGAGGGACTTCGAACGCTGACAGGTGATCCTCTGCCAGTTGCGAGTAGGAATGTGACGCAGCGTTGATTGTCTGCCCTTAACTCATCTTGAAGCTTCGTGTGTCAGAAGCTCCTAAAATCAAGCCGATAGGGTCGAATGATGCGCGACAACGTGTGGTGCAAGACTTGTGGAAGTGAACTCCAGTGGATGAGCCCCCACTGGAAGGGGTGCTTGTCCTGCTATGCTGACAGCGGGCCGGGCTGGCAGATACGCTGGTTGAACGACTGCGCTGCAGCCTCCCGCAAGACTGCAGCCTGTACTGTCATTCCCTTTGCCCGTCAGCCGGCATCAGGAGCGTCGCCCAGCCTGCATTGAGACGCGGTCGATCGTGCGTACCGCTCGGCCCCGACAGGTTGGTCAATTCTGCTCGCACGACGCTGACGCCTTTCGGGCCTGCCTCTGCGCAAAGAAAATTGCACAAGGTGCAAGATGAAGCTTGCCTCATCCGCCGAGTGAATTTTAGGATTTTCGTAACGCGACAGTTGATTCCTCAACATCATCAGATCGCACATAGAGGTAGAACTGGGACGCTGGACCGTGGGCTACGGCGCATATTTCGCGCGCACTCAGCCTATATTAGGCGGGTGACCCGAACGTCCTGCGAAGGCCCCCGGATTTTGGTCCGTCCGGGGGCCGCTTTTCACTCTGGCTTCGTCAGCCCCCACAACCAGCAGATGCGCCTAAAAACGTGGGTTTAAGAACCTTTTCGACAAGAGCTTGGTAGTTGGACAAGTACGCCTCGCGGGAATACCTATCTAACCGAAGATCCGTGTTGCGCTGGTAGAGCTCAGCGTCTGAAAGGACTTTTCTCATCGCATCAGCCAGCGAAGCGATGTCACCTGGCGCGACAAGTTCGCCGTTTTGTCCCCGCAAAATCATCTCACGCGGCCCATAGTTCACATCATAGGAGATCACAGGGCAGCCCGCAGAGAGGGCTTCGAGGATAGAGAGGCCGAAGCCTTCGGTCAGTGTTGGATACACAGCAGTCAGCGCGCCACGGAACACGCGATCCGGATCGGTGGTATAGCCCATCAGGTGAATACGCGATCCACGGCCGAAATCAGCAATCAGAGCTTCCAAGCGTTTCTGCCCGCTCCCCTCCCCGTAGATCAGGTAATCAACGTCTGGGAAGTCGTCGCAGATCTCGTGGAAGGCTTTGACACACTCGTCAATTGGCTTTCCAACAAGATCAAGGCGAGAAACAGTTACAAGGTTTCTACGCAGAGGACTTGGCGCTTTAGACCTGTCGCAGAAGTGCGGTACCACATGGATCTCGGCTGCCGGTGTCACATCCTCCTCTATCTGCTTCTTATGGGTGTCCGTCGAGGTGACGATGGCTTCCCCCTTGAAGTTTTCGATCAGGAACTTTGACCTTGGGACGATCTGGCCAGAAGGGCTGCGATGGTCTGCATGCAAAAACAAAACCCGTGGAGCCGCCGTGGCGGGGGAAAGATAAGCCGACGTCACGCCGTCGAAGAAGACGACTGAGTTATCCCACGAAATCAGTTTGAAGAAGCTCCGCTCAAAGTCATGGTGGTTCTTGTAAGCCTCGCCAGTCAGCAGATTTCGACCTCTTATGTAGTTTCGACCTTCCCAATCGGCCCAACGGATCGGAACATCATTCACATAGTCGGTAATGCGTCGAAACTGATCCCACTTCCGGACCTTCTGGAAGAGGCGCCCGTTGATGAGCGTGAACTGTTCGTCGCCTTTTGGACGGAAGACCGTCCGCTTGGTTACCGACCCTAAGGCAGTGATTGCCACTTCATCTGCCATGACCGGTTCGCCCTGATAGGTATAGGTGGCACCGTCATCCACCTCATGCATGGTGTCGTAAGGCGGAAAGTCAAAGGAAGAATGATCACCCTGCGCGGCAACATCATAGCAAGCTTCCGGCAATGTCATGCTCACCACGTTTGCTGAAATCACTCCGCTTGATTGAAGCTCTAAAAAGTTGATCTTCTGGCGGACGCTGTGGCTCAGGTTCAGAAGAACAGGAACATAGCCTTCCATCTCCGCAAATCCATTGAGGCGGTTGAGTACGGCCCGAACCTTGCCACCACCACCTTTGCCGAGCCGGTCAAAGATACTGTAGACGCGGGTTGAGTTTGGGTAATACATATAAAAGTCCGCTTGGCTTAAGTATTATTTCCGACATCGTATAATAAGCTAATAATTAGCTTCGACTGCGGAATCGCTATTAATGTTTGAATATTGTGGGTCAAAGGGTTCGTGATGAGTACACTTTCCGGCATTGCGCCGATATTACTCTGACGTTGTCAGAGGTGAGCAGAAGGATCTGAATTAAAACGCCCGCTTATGAATCATCGATTTGATCCAGAACTAGCTTCGATGCTGTGTGCCCTCTTGTAGGCGTCCTGGGCTCGCTCCCGGTGCTGGCAAGCATCTGCCAGCAACCCTCTTTGGTTCCAGTAGTCGGCTGTTAGGTCAAAGAACACTGCATTAGCATCTAGCAGCCTGTACGCCTGCTTGTATGCTCCGCGCTCCATGTAGAACTTGCAGTGCCGAAGAAGCCCCGACAAGCCCCCTGTTCTGTGATCATGTGCCTCAGAGCAGATGAGCAAGACGAGCCGCGCAGCATCTTCCTTGGAGATGACCGGCGCTACCAGACCATCCTCAGCAAACACTGGATCCGCGTCTTCCTCAGGATAATCCATATCGAGAAAGACGTGATGGTAGTGACATCCTGAGACCTGCGAGATCTGAATGAAATCTACCCATCGTGCGAGAGCCGTTTGATAGGTTCCTAGTTCGAAAACATGCGCAGTGGGCTTGGCAAAGAGCATGTTGGTCATGCCCGCCCCGTGCTGCATGACGACGCAATCAGCGCTGCTGACGCATTTCACCTGCTCCAGGGGAGACATCTTTTCAAAGCAAACGATCTCGAAGCCCTGTTTAGCGAGAGCCTTGATAAGTACTTCCTCACCCTTCATCGTTCGGCTGCGCAACAAGCTCCGTGACCTGATAGCATAGATTTTGCCAGACCAAGTCTTGGTGACCTTGCGCTGCGCGAGATCGATCGCCTTACTGCGGAAGTGCCCAAGGCTCTCATCGTAAGAGTTGAACTGAAGCATTTTGACCGGGTGAGGCGTGCCGTCATATCCGGTCCAAGTACTACCTGCCGGACGAGCTGCCTCAATCTCTCGGTGATGATCACCTGAGAATTGGTAGAGCAGGTGCTCACCTGACATCGGCAGCAGAACGGATGCACCTTTGCTCAGCTTTGGGCTGACAAGTGTCTCAATCTTGACGTCGTCGCCGATGATCTCGTGGCAATCGTCGACCCACTTCCTGACAAAGTCACCCATTCGCTTAGACTTGGAGACGAACTGAATCACCTGCACACCTCGCTGCGCCAGCGAGGGGGCGAATGCCAAATGAAAGCTTTCCGTCAAGAAGTGAAAGAAGTTGTGGTAATTCTTGGCGTCGATCCAGCTGGTTTGTGTTGCTGATGAACCGACTTCAATTGCTGACGGATCTAGAAGGTCGCCGTAGGTCCTGCGGAAATACTCGACACTCTCCTCCGAAAAATTCAAGCCTTTGCGCAAAACGTTCCTCGCGCGGCTCCCTGATGCACCATTCAGGATCGCGTTGCCTCGCGTCTGGAGATAGGACTTCTTCTGCTTTGGCCGTTCAACTTCTGCCAAAATTGTTTTGATCGCGAAGCCATTGATCATCCGCCGATGCCAGTAGTAGTCGGCGATGTGAGTATCCAATGCCCGCCGGCGCCGCGGATTGTTCACCAAGTTGTGCGCCACCACATCTGCCAGAGGGACCTTCCTCAGCATGCCCTGCGGCCGTTCGAGTAATTTGACGCCTTTGTGGACGCGAAAACTGTGGAGCATGAAAATCTGGGATAAAATGGATGTTCAAGCGCACTTACCCTTTTTGCCCGCTAGTTCGCAACCGTTTGAGCCTGGCGGGTTGTTCCTTCTCCATCACTCCGGCTTAGTCAGCCCTGAACAGAATGGCCCGAAGTACCTCTGCCGGCCGCTGTCGCTTGAGACCACGAAGCGTGAGCAGATGCGGTAAGGATCGTAAGGCGGTGCGCAGCCGGTGAACGCCTGGATGCGCCAGAAGCGGTTGCGCTCACCCAACCAGGTGTTGTGATGCTCGGTCGAGCAGAGGACCGATCCGTCTTCCGCCTCGATCGTGTTCACGCGCAGGCCATGGACCGCGCCCCGGGTAAAGGTCAGATCCTCCACCACGATGGCGCCAGTGCTGTTCTGGACGATGGCCAGCTTGTTGTCGATCCACGGCTCACCGCGAATGGTGTCCCAGAGGCGGGGTACAAAGATGATGGCCGCGAACATGAGCAGCAATAGCGCCCCCGGCGTCGTGTGCCTGTAGATCGCGGCGGACAGGTGCGTGCACTTAGCCATTCTTGCCTCCCAAGCGCTTGACGATGATGTCCTTGAGGATCTCGCGATCAGCGATCAGCGAGCGGGCCACGTCGAGGATGGCGTAGCCGAGCGAGGCCAGCAGAATGACGGCAATGGCTTCATGCACCCCGGCCCAAGCTGCCGCCCATTCACCAGCCGAGTAAGCCAGCAGGCCGCTGACAGTGGCCTCGGCCGCGCGCGAGGCACGCGCTGGCAGAGGCGATTTGTTGTAGACGTAGATCATGCCAGCGGCGATGCCCGCCCACACCTCAGGTGAGCGGGCGTGGGCGGCCGCCTGCCACCACAGATCAGGATCGGGCATTGCGGCCTCCGCATCTTCTTGTAATTTACATGTTCTGTCACTTGAGCAACCGCATGGTAAGCTGCGCGGCCCGCACTGTTCTTACGGCGGGAAAGCCTCCGAATCGTTGACTCCGCTAATTCAGGACACAACCTGTCCGGGAACTAGCAGGAAAACGATCTTGGATAAGTCAGATGTTGCCCTACTTGTTGCGGCACTCAGCATGCTTGGCACGTTGGCCAGCGCTTTCTACATGCGCGCTTCAGTCAAATACGAAGTTGCGAAGTCTAGACGTCAAGAACCGTTGATAGAGCATGAACAGTCCAAGCAATTGTTGCATATCTGGAGAGATAAGATCCCTCCACAACTTACGGGTGCCTATACAGGATGGTTCGCAACAACATTCACCATCACCAACATCGAGGCGGCTCGCGGTATTAGGCTAGTGAGTATTAGCACCAAGAGCGGAAAAGAGTTTGCCGAAAGAGCGGCGCTGATCCTGAAGGGTAAGGATGGGAAAGAGCAGGCAGTCGAACCTGCTCGAGCTCCTCGTGTCTCGCAGATATCTTTGAATTGGGTTGTCCGTCCAAACAATGGTTCATGTAAAGTTATGCTGATTGCTCCGGAGGGGCTTCGTCTGTCGGACATACATGTAGAATGGCGGTGGCTTGATGAAGACAGTTAGAGTGCCATTAGCATCATCGCAGGTGATGGTGGCTAATATACTAGCACCAATGCGTCAGGCCTGTGACTAGCAGTTGGACCTTCACCATGCCAAGCAGCTTTGTTTCAGTTCCACCGTCCACAGGAGGGAGTTAGGCCGCTATCACCGCCTGCGCCAACATGCCGAAGTTGCCGATCCAGCTACGCAGGCTGTCGTTGTTGTTTACCTGTGGATTAGCGATCGTGAACGTAGCCAAACCCAAAATTTAGGTAAGCGTGATCGACCAAGTTCTGCCCGTCGTGAGGTGGAGCGGCAGGGTCTTCTCACTTAGAATTAGGACGCAGCCGACAAAGTCCGCCCACACCTCAGGTGAGCGGGCGTGGGCGGCCGCCTGCCACCACAGATCAGGATCAGGCATCGCGGCCTCCGTCTAAAGACTTCTTGGATAAAGGCGGGGGCCTGAACCGGCCGCCGCATGACCAGAGCGGTGCCGAAATGCGGCGGAGGTCGATTTTTGGAGAAACCCGATGAAGAGCGCGGCGCCCTCACGTTGCGGCGTTCAGCCACTCCAATGCCTTGACCCTTTGCGCATCCGTCAGGGCCGCGCGCCAGATCGCCAGCTTTGAAACAGACCCCGCCAGGGTCGGGGCGTTGCTGCTGCCGCCACCAATGTTGAGGACGTCCAGGACGTGCGGCACGTTGATGGTTGCAGAACCGGCGGCAGTGCCGCCGGTCAAGGTCGCAGCCGTACCCGCAATGCGCAGCACGATCGGTATCCGTGTCTGATCCGCCGCCACCCTCATTCCGGCCGATCCTATGACGTTGGTCCCGTCCAGAAAGATCACAGGGGAACCGCCATTTGTGCGATAACGCAGGCGCAGTGTCGGGGCCACGTGATCACCGAAGATGAACTGATTGTCGGTGGCAAGGTTTGCCACGTTGACCAGCATCCCAATCGTCAGATCAGACGGATCAGTCCCGATCGACGCCGTCAGGCTTAGAAGGCCCTGCGCAGCGCCGGATCCGTTCGAAAAATCGATCTGACCGCCGACCAGCCGGGGCTGCCAAGTTTCGTTAGGCTGCGCCAATACCCGGCCGCGTCGGCCTGTCCACGCCGACACGCGACCGCTGGCGGTTCGTGTGACGCTGTCGACGTTGGCCTGCCACAGATCAACAAACTGCGGATAGCTGGCCAAGGCATCCACCAAGGGCAGCAGAACCCCGAACGTATGCGCAGGCGCGGCAACGAAATCATGCCTGATGATGTCCATGTCATTCCCTCACAAGGCGAGATCAAAGATTGGCGTCGGGCGCTCGACGACTGCGCCCGGGATCAGTTCAGACGGCCACTCATCGGACGCCTTCACCAGCCCGCGCATGGCGTTGTAACGATTGTTCGCAAAGCTGGTCGTGTCCTGGCGCTGGTTGGCATAGCGGATCCGCGTGGGCGTGCCGGTGTAAGTCAGCCGCGCAGTGCGGCCGCGCAGCTCCACCTCGGTGATCGTGCCCCCCACCAGCTGATAGCCCAGGAAGCCGTCGATCCCCTGGCCGTTGTATTTGGTGGCGGATACGGCGCGCAGGTATTCCCCCGGGCGTAGGCTGTCGTAGTCCAGGATCAGGGTGCTGCCCTCCATCACCCGCTTGGGCCGGTGGATTGACCAACGGCGGCCCGCCTCGATCTCGGTCATGCCCCGCGCGCTGGCCTCGGAAAAGCGGGCGGTCGAGGCAGCGGCGGGATGCACGTCATTGTCATCGATGGGGTACCAATACTCGCACGTTCCCAGTTCGGCAGCGCCCGCTTCGACCAGTTCCATCTGATCCTGAAGGACGTGCCACGGATCGGTCACGGTATTGGACGTGTTGGCACGGCCGCCGCTCTGGGTCAGCATCCACCGCTTGCCGCCACCGAACCCGAGGCTGTCGAACAGCGCCCGGGTGTCGCGCTGCAGACCCAGCCAGACGCCCCGATACCGGCCTGCCACCCAGCCTTGGGCGCTGGTGCCATGGACGATCAGGTGCCAGGGCACATTCACGCGGCGGTTCGCCCGGGCCGCGACTGCGGCAAGCTGCTGGTAGTAGCGGACCAGCCATTGCCAGGCGTCGGTGTTGGTGTTGCGGCCGGTGTTGGGATCGCTGTCCAGAATGTCCAGTTCGATCCCCGCCCATCCATGCGAGGTCGTGATCGTGGGGGCCTGATCCTTGATGCCCGCCTTGCGCTGGATGATGTCACGGGCCAGCGCCATCGGATAGGCCGCCCCGATGCGGGTCGCGCCGGGACGCGCCGGCGCCACTCCTGTTGCGGTCGCATTGGGGGCGTAGCCGTAGGAACTCGCCCCGAGGGTGTCGCCCACGATCGGGCCATCGTTGCGCGCCATCCCGGTCAGCTGAAGCACCCCTTCCGGCGATCGGCCGGCCACGTCATTGAAGGCCAGGCTGTCATAAAGCCCGCCTGTGGACAGGGATTGGCCATGGACGCCGATCACGTCCCAGCTTGCCGTGGAATACAGGTGGCCCGACCCGCTGCCGGGCAGGTTCAGGAAAGGTGCGATCGCCGCAGCACCACGCTCCCAGAACTCGGGGCAGTAGATGGCGTCCAGGCCGGTTGGCCGGTAGATTTCGATCGCCTGACCGTTGGCATCAGTGCGCAACACCCGAACATCACCCTCGGCCACCGTTGTTCTGAACGGGCTGGACAGGTTCGCCTGCAGGGGGGTGACAGCTTCGGAGACCAAGGCGCCGAGCTGGTTCGGGTCTATGCGGAACATCACGCCCCACCGCGGCCCCTCCGCGTAAAGCGGATCATCCGCCGAGGCGGTGCGGGACCGAATGACCAGGGCCGTGCCCTCGCGCACGAGGATCTGGGTGATCGACGCAGGCAAGGTGGAAGCTCCGCTCACGGCGGCATCGCGGTTGGCATAGCTCGGCGTCAACAGCGGCATCACTTGCGCACTGTCGGCCTTGTCATTCAGCGCCAGGATGTCAGCCAGCCGCAGCGTCACGCCCCACCGGGGGGCCGTGTCGAACAGGGCGTCGTCAGCGCCGCCGAAGCGGGTCCGGACCACCAGACCTGTCCCCTCGCGCACCAGGACGTCCGTCACGGATGTCGAGAGGGTGGGCACTGCGGCCTCGGCCGCCGTGCGCGAGGAATAGATCGGCACGCCATCGGCGCCTGCGGGACCCGTGATCGATCCGGCGTTGGCCCAGGCAGAGCCGGTCCAGATATGGAGGTTCGATCCGACCAGATAGGCATCTCCGACCGCGCCGGACGCCGGCAGGTTCGACACGCTGGAGCGGGTGCCCAGCACCCGGATGCCGGCGCCGGCATATCCGGCAAGCCCCAGAGCTTCCTTGAAGGCCTGAACCGAGCGCAGCGACAGCAGGGTGCGCGCCAGCGAAGTCAGCGGCGTGACGGCTGCCGACCCCGGTCCGGTGAAGTAGGGCAGCGCGTCGGAGGCACTTGGCAGGCCCGACAGCGCCGGCAGGTTGCCGTTCTGCAGGCCGGTGATCAGCTCGCGCGAAGAAGCAAGCACCCGCGCGGCATCCGGCGTCAGGCGGATCTCGTACGCACCGTTGCCCGATGTGCCAGGCCACCCCTTGACCAGCGTCAACCGCGTATTGCTGTCCACGCTCTGGATCGAGATCGACAGACCGCCCATCTCGAACACGTCGCCGGACCGCAGACCGCCTGCCACAAACGAGGTGCCGGCGCCGGTCACAATGGCGCTGCCCGCCGACACCGTGACGGTGCCGACGCTGTACGTCGAAATCAATGGCATGAGGCTTCCTTAGCTGGCGGGCATCGCGGGCCACTCGGGCGCTGCGGGGTCTTGAATTGTATCGGTCAAATCGCGCAGGGCCTGACGGTAATCGCGCCAAGCATCACGCTGTTCGTCCGTCAGCGGCGCGTCGGGAAACTGCGTCCAGTCAGTCGCGGCAAGGCGGCGGTCACGCTCGGCACGCAGGCGCGACCAGGAGGCATGGGTCTCGGCTTTCAGGTCGGCCGGTGTCCTCGGGTCGATCCATGCTGCGCCCGTCCAGACGGCCCAGGACGCCGGACGGAGTGGCAGGGGCGCAAACCCGCTGCCATCCCAGTAATGCGTTTCCTCGGATATTCCCGCCGGAACGGGCGCCTCGACATCGTAGACCTCAGGGTCCGCGAGAAGAGGAAGGGCATCGATGTCGGTGCGTCCGGTCCGGACGATCTGCCCGGTATCCTGACGGATGACGGCAAAGTCGGTCATCTCGGCGCCCATATCCCACTTAGGAAAGTCATCACCTGTGGGCATTCAGCACCCCGATGAAGCTGTTGGTGAAGTCGATGTACGGTCCTTGCCGGGGCATGACCTCCAAGGTGTAGGTCGTGGGCACCGCCGCGGTGTCGATGTCCACGATCGTGTACTCGTTGGGCTCCAGCCGGTTGATGTCGTCCCATTCCCGCATGAGAACCCCGTTCCGGCGCATGCGCAGGCGCGCCACAGCACCCGGTCCCGCACCGGCTGACACGTCGCAGCGGATGTGAACCGGCATTGGCGCGTTGCGCCCCTTGGTGAAGCTGAGCGTCTGCAGCGTCGCCCACTGGGACTGATCGATCACGCGCTGCGCTCCGATCGTGATCGCGTAGGGGAACGTGGTGACTGCCTCGTCCTGGATCTTGACGCGCCCGACCGTGAGGTCGCGGATATCCATACCTGTTCTCCATGGTTCTGGTTCATGGCGGGCCAGCGGGCGAACCACCCCCGCTGGCCCTCACATCGTCAGGCCGCAGGCGCGACCAGAACGATATTCGAGTTGCGGGCCAGCTGGACGTTCATCGTCGCAGCGGTGTTGGCCTCACCGCCCTGATCGCCGCCGCTCATCACCAGCGCGATGAACATGCGAGCCCCACCGGTTGGGAAGACGATGCGGATAGCAAAATTGCGGCGGCTGTTGATCGCGCGGCGCAGCGCCAGCTGACCGGGATCGTCGGGCAGGATGACAAAGACGTTGTCCATCGTGCTGGCGCTGAACGTGCCCTTCATCATGTAGTCGCGGCCGCGGTTGATCAGCGAGCCGGTGATCTGGTTGGCAGTCTCGGCAATGCTGCCCATGGTCTGCCAGCCGTCGATCTCGACCCAGTCCGGGCTTTCCGCGGCGGGGAAGTCGGCCGCCACGAAGTCTTCATTCTTGTCGTCCAGCTCGGGACCGATATAGATCCGCGCTCCGGCGACGGGGAACATAGCCATATTGCTACTCCATGTAGAAAAGCCCCCAATGGGGGGGGGCGGGTGAACCGGCCGGGCCGGATTGGTTATGCGAAGCAAGCCCAACGAATGGCCACCGGCGTGCGCCACCAGCCACCATCACGGTATCCGTCCTGGACGTGCGGAGCCTCGCGGACGCGGACCGTCACGCTGCCGAAGGGCAGCAGCAGGTCCTCAGGGAAGTGCGCGGCGATCAGGCCAGCGCGTTGTTCGTACCAGCTGCTGTCCCGACCGAGAGGTGCGCAGTGGGCCAGCGTCAGGGTGCCGATCCGCTCATGAGGGCCGCCAGCGATCAGGATGCGGCGCGGCGGCTGCGTGGCGCGGCCCACAGCCAGCCATTCGCCATCCCCCAGTTCATAGATGCTGCCGGGCATCGCGATCGGCAGCGGGAGGGGCAGCGCTTTGATCCGGGTGCGCAGAGCCTCCCAAATCTCGGTTTCGACAGACGGCATCTGCGCCTCCGTGTTTTAGGTCCCGCTGACCCGCCGCTTCACATCCTCGGCCACCAATCCAACAATGGTTGGCCAAGCATCGACGGCGGCCTCCACGAAGTGCGCGCCTTCCTGGCTGTATTGGCGGCCCTTGCTGTCTGTCCCGACGAAGCCGCTGTTCATGCGCCGAGCGTAAATGGCTTGAAACCCAAGCCAGGCGCTATCCCCGAGGGCTAGTTGCGCTGTGACCACGCCCACGTTGCTACCGGCATATTTGTCGTCGGGCCCGCCGGTCTTCGGCATGGCTGCCGTGGACGCCAGCAGCGACCGAGCGAGGTTGCCGGTCTTCCACGGCAAGCGTCCGCCATTGGGCCGTGAAGTTGTCATCTCCTCGGCCAGCATGTCGATGCTGCCCCGCCAGACTGCTGTCATTCGAGCCTCGGACTGCTGCGCCCAAGCCCCTACCATGTCGCTGAATGTGCCCATCAGGTGAGGCCCCTAGTGTGATCCAGCCTGAAGATCGTGTCGCAGGTGCACTTGATGACCTCGGCCGCACCGCCTCGCGGATCGCCAGCAAAGCGCAGCCGCGCTCCATTGCTGAACTCGAAGGGGGTGTCGAGGCCGCGCACCGACTGCCCGTTCATCGCTACATGATGCGGGCGCGGATCGCGGACCCCGCCGCCGTGGCGCCAAGTCTTGATGATCGCGCTGTCGTCCAGCCCGAGCTTCTCCGCCGCCTGCCGCCACTCTTCATCCCGCGCGGCCATGACCGCTTGCTGCGTCTCGGTATGGGCGATGGTGTCGGCCCGATCCTTCAAAAGTGCATTCTGGTACTGCCGGACGCTGATGGCGCGATCAGCCGCAGGAACTGCCTCACCCCGGCTATATGCTCGGATGATCCTCTGCTCCGTCGCCCGGTTCACGCGGTACCGGACCTGCAGCTTCCCGTCCTGCCCCTTGATGACTAGATCCTGCACGCCCTCCGCCGTCTCCATGCCGCGGGTCACCGCATCAAGGCGGGAAGCGCGGGGGCCGTCCAGCCCGATGATCCCGCCTTGACGCGTGCCGCCGGGTGCTGCCTTGCCGGCAATGTCCCGCGCAATGGTGTGAGGGTGCCGACCGGCCTGATATCCCGTGCCGATGACCTCGCGTGCAGCCTGTTTGGTGTCCTCGGTCACCGCGACGATCCGTTGTCCGACGTTCTCGGCCACCCACCGTTCGGCGCGCGGGTTCATCATGTCGAAGCGGAAGCCGATGGCGCCGGTGCCGGGCGCGTTGATGGTCTGCGCCGCCAGCACACCGCCTTGGGTGTACGCCGCCTGCTTCGTCACGCTGTAGCGGTAGAAGCTGGCTGGCTCGATGTTCAGCGCTGCAACTGCGCCCTCAATGTCGCCTGCTTCGAGTGCTGCCACAAGCGCAACCCAGTCCAGTCCGGCGCGCATGTCCTCGGCCGAAGCCAAGAACGCGGCCTGCATCTCGGGCGCCAGCCGCGCGATGAGTTGGCCGAAGAGGCGGGTCTGCTGGCGGTTCAGGCTCATCGGACGATCAATACATATGCTGCAGGCGGCCCTGCGGCGGGCTCGGCCCGTGGGCTGATGATGGTGACAGACTTACCGTCGATGGTCAGCGTGTCACCGGGCTGGATGCCCATGGACGGCGGCGCGCAGGTCACCTGCAGGTCTGTCGCTAGCACCGTGCTGCCGTCGACGAACGCGGCGGCCACGCCCTCGACCACACCGCGCAGGGTCTCGGTCTGCGTCGCCTCGACTGGGTCTTCCCAACGGTTCGCCCCTGGCGCCGTCGTGGTGCGCGACAGAACGATGTTGCCCTGTGCGAACCGGGTCAGCAGGCGGTCTCCTGTGGCGCGCAGCCGGGAATAATCGAACCGGCTCATGCGCGCGCCAGCCAAGAGACGTTGCCGCTGTGGATCAGCCCGGCCAGCGCCGGCTTGAGCCAGGGCAGCGACAGCCCCGCCAGATCTGCCTTCACGCCGCCGCGGTAAGTCACGCTGATGCTGCCAACGCTTTCGCTCGCGACGACGGACGCAGTGTCGGTGCCGGAGTAGATGCCCCGGCCGACTGTCTCGGCGGCGAGCCGCGCCGCGACATGCCCCACGCGGACAAGGCAAGTTTCGCTCAGGGTGTACCAGGAATAGCTGCCCGCCAGCCACCGGGACGCCCGGACCAGCGTGGCCTCCTGAGAGGTGCTGTCCAGCGTGATCCACTGACCGAGTGGGGTGTCTTCCCCGGCGTCTGCGGCCTCGGGCTCCAGATAGGCCACGGCATCAGCCAGAGAAATGAAGGATTGTGCCGACGGCACTGTCAGCAGGTTGCCCACGATCAGCGGCATGCTTCATTCCTCCTGGTGGTGAAGGGGCGGCCTCAGCCGCCCCGCCGGTGTTGATCAGCCCTGCTTTGCCTTGATCCGCTCGATCAGCGTCGCGCGGCCGGCGGCGTGGTGCGGCTTCTCGCCCAGCACATCCTGGTAGCGCGCGCGCAGGTCGTCGTCGGACAGCGTGTCGAGGTCGTCGCCCACCGGCTGGTCACCGATGATCTTCTGGGCGCTCGCGGTGGCGGCATAGCCAGCCTCTTCCGCCGTGATGGCGGGCTGACCGGTATCGCCCACGCTGTTGCTGCCCTTGATTCCGATGCCGCCGATGGCCGCGACTTCGACATTCGCGGCAAAGTTGCCCTCGCTGTCAGCCAGCAGCTGCGCGGTGCCTTCGGGATCGGGGCGCGGCGGCTCGATGCTATCGGCGGCTTCGGCGGACCTGCGAGCATCGGCAGCGGCCTGGTCGGCCATCTTGCCGAACGCGTTGGCCAGCTTGTCCAGTGCCGTGCCACCCGCCTGGGCGCGCGACTGCAGGATCATCGCTCGGCTCTCGTCACGACGCGCAATGGCCTCCGCCAGAAGCGGATCCTTGTCATGGTCTTCCATGAGACTTCTCCATGATTGGGGGATGGAGGAAGGGGCCGAAGCCCCTGCCCTTTAGCCGTTGGTGACGACGGCGACCATGCGGACCAGCTTGGGGTCATAGACCCGGGTCCAGTTCGCGGCGCCGCCCAGTTCCGCGTCGCTGACGCCCGAGGCCGAGGCCGGGGTGCCGCTGAACGACACGCCGCGCGGGTGCATGACCCAGTGGCGCCGGTACCAGACCGTCTCCACGCCCTCGCCGTTGCCAGCCGAGGCGTTGCTTTCGATCTCGACGGGCTTCTTCGGCCCACCATCACCCGTGGCCTCGGCATATCCGATGGCACCGTTGCCGAAGAGATAGGTGGTGTACTTGAAGCCGCTGGTGCCGCCCGGTTCGCGCGGGCACTGGTCCGAGACATAGACGATCTTGCCGTCCCAGGTGTCGAACTCAAGGCCGGTGGCCGGGTCCTTGAACTTCTGGATCGCCCGCGCGGCATGCAGGTTGTAGTAGACCCGCGAGTGCATCAGCACGGCCGAGAGCGTGGTGCCGTATTCGCCCAGCAGCGCATAGGCGTTCGAGGCGATCTCGGCATCGAAGCGGACCGGAGTGACGGCCCCGTCCTCGGAGGCCACGTCCAGCACGTTGCCGGCCATGCCCGGCGAGGCGAACACGCCGCGCATCTGCAGGCCCATGATGCGCTGCTCCTCGCGCACCCAGTATTCGGCGATCAGCTGCGCCACGGCATCCAGCGGATCCTCCGCCAGCATGGAGGCGACGAGGTTGGCCGACTGCCAGCCGTTGTTGCGGCGGATCTTGCGGGCCATATCCTGGCCTTGGGTCAGCTTGTTCGGGATCGCGTTCTGCGCCGGATCGTCCGTCGAGACGTTCGAGTTGCCGGTCAGGTCGTTCCAGAACGGCATCTGCACCAGGTCGCCGGGACCATTGGCGAAGGTCTGCAACTGCGCATCGGTCGAGACGATAGGCGAGTTGCGGATGCGGGAAAGTTGCGCGATGCGCTGGATGGTGGTGGGAAGGAAGAGCGGGCCATAGATGACGTCGCTCAAGCGGGTCGTAGCCATGTGTGGCTCCTTTGCGTGAGTTTACGTTGAGGGACGATCAGCCATCCCGTCGGGCCCGGCTGCGTGATCAGTGCGCCATCGGCGCGGTATTGCGGAGATCCTGTTACCAGTTGGGCGTGACGCCGGCGGCCTGCGCCATCTGCCGTGCCTTTGCCGGGTTCTCCGAAATGACTTGCTGCTGCTTGGTCAGGTTCGGATTCTTGCCGTTGCTGCTGTCCCAAGGGTTGTCGGTGAAGCGCCCGCCGGTCCCGCCTTGGGCGTCGGCGCCAGTGGGCTTCTTGACGTATATCTTGCCCTCATCCGAGCCGGACCAGTCGCGGACATAGTTGGCCAGCGGCATCGGGCCCATGTCGGTCTCGACCTGCGCCTTGAAGTGGCCATCCTCCACGACCAGCTTCACCGCGCCCTTCGACTTCAGCAGGGCCATAGCGCCGGGCTTGAAGGCAGGATCCACGCCGGCCTCGTCCAGCGCCTTTGACAGGCCGTCATCGATCGACAGCTTGTTGACCGCGCCGGTCAGGGTGCCGATGCGCTCGTCCTTCTTGGCCAGTTCGGCCTGGTGCTTGCGCTCCAGCTGCTGGCGGATCTGGGCCACCTGCTCGTCCGTCTTTGCCGGCGCCTTGCCCTCAGCCTGCTGCTTCAGCGTCTCGTAGGCATCGGCGTCGAAGTCGTCGGGCAGCCCCTCGAGGCGCGCCTTTGCCGTCGTTAGGTCGGTCTGCAGGGTGCGGTTGGTCTGCTTCTGCCGCTCGTGAGCGTTCTTCAGGTTGACCACCGTGGGATGCACGTCGATGCCTTCGAGGTCGAGGACGAACCTGCCGTCGATCTCCTTGTACTCGCCGTGCAAGGCTTCCGGGACATCGTCCAGGCTGTCGAGAATGGTCTTCAGAGCCATCGGCTCACTCCTTGTGATGAAGCCTGCCTCGCAGGCACGAAAAAAGCCGCCCCAAAGGGCGGCTCGATGAAAGACATGGAAGGCTCGACGCCGGCGGAAGGGGTGGCAGGATGCCCTCATCATGGAGAGCCAATTTCACTTGCGCCTAAAAGCCTCATCATGCTCGTGAGATTGCGGGCGCTTGTGGGCGCCCGCCAGGTTTATCAGCGGAACAGGGACATGACGGCGCCCGGCGCCTGGTTGGCGATCGACAGCGACTGGATGCCCAGCTGCTGCTGGGTCTGCAGCGCCTGAAGACGGGCCGAGGACTCTTCCATGTCCGCATCAACCAGCGCGCCCATGCCGCTCTTGAGCGAGTCGGCCAGCTTGCCCACGAAGTTCGCCTGGTCCGAGATGCGCTTGCCGGCCGAGCCGA
>VGDE01000030.1 GCA_016869875.1 Alphaproteobacteria bacterium | reverse complement strand
CGGGAGGGAGGGTAAAATAGAATGATACTTGCAGATGATGCACAAACGCATGCTGCCAAACTTCTGCGCAACTTTTTTACGACTGCGCTCAAACGCGGGGCATATTATGTCTGCAATATGCCTTTCAACACCTAGGCTCAGGCGCGGTAGGCGCAGAGGCTGGCCGAGGCGGCGCGCGAGGTGGAGCGTCTGGAGGCGGTGCTGGCCATGCTCCCGGCCCCGGAGGCCGACGGCGCCGGCCGGCGGCTGGCGCTCCTCGAGGTCGAGGCGATGCTCTGGGCGCAGGGCCTGACGCTGCGGTGCGACGGCATCGGCCGCGACCTGATGGACGCGCAGGCCGGATCGGATCCGGAGGCCATGCGCTTGGCGCGGTGGGCGGTGCGCCGGCTGGACGGGCAGGGGGTTCTGGCCGACCTGCCGGCCTTCCTCGGCCTGCACTGCAGGGATGACATGCCAGAGGGGGCCTGGCCGGGGGTGGCCTGTGCCTTCAGGGACAGGACTTCGACGCCGCCGCAGCGGCGTTCGCCCGGGCGGTCAGGGGCGTCGATGGTGTTCATCCCCTCGCCCGGGGGGCAGGCGCTGCTGGCCCTGTGGCGGATGGCCGGACTGTCCCGCCGGACAACCCGGTCGAGCTTGCCATCTGGTCGGCCGGAACATGGCGGCGGCCGCCGAGGGGCTGCGCTTCGTGCCCCTCGGCCGGCACGGGCGGCGGGTCTGGACCGGCCGTGGTCCTTCGGAGGATCGGCTGGCGGCCCATCTGGCTGCCGTGCAAGCTGGGGCCTGGGAGGCGCGCAGCCTGATCCTGCGGATCAGGGACTGGGCACACAGGCAAGGGCTGCCACGGCCGGGGTCAAGGGCGCCAATGCCGCCCGGGTGAACGGGGTTCTCGCGGCCCGTCCCCTGATCTCTACCATGGAGGTCGAGACGCTGGCGGGCATCAGCCGCCCGACCGCCGCCCGGATGCTGACGCGCCTGAGCCACCTCGGACTGATCCGCGAGGTGACCGGCCGTCGCCGCTTCCGGCTATGGGTAGCGAGCGTCTGAGGGTGAGAAGCAGGTTGGCATCGTCGCCGCTATTAGCCAAAACCACGATGGCAGGCGGCGAGATTCCCACGGCGCTGGCGCAGCGTTGTGCGCCAGCGCCATTTTAAGCGAGTCCTATGTCATGCAGCGCGGCAGGTGATTCCCCGCTCTGATAACTCCTGTGTTAAACTGGCAGCAAAAGTGATCACATCAGGCGAAGGCGACGCAGCCAGCGAAAAGCTCTTGTTTCGTTGTGGAGCTGGCGCAGGCCACGCAGAACGGCATGCGCGGCGCTCCGGCGCGACAGGCCACGCGGTAGCCGGCCGGCGGCGCAGGGGATCTCCCGCCACGCGTTCGACGTGCCCGATGCCTCATCCGCCAGTTCACTCACCGCTTCCAGCCACGCACTGACGATGTGCTCTGCCCCGGCGCGTGCTTCGCCAGGGACCTGTTCTGGCGGTTCAATCCAAGGGTTGGTGTTAATCTCAAAGATCTGGGGACGACCATCAACCAGCGCATAATCGGCGCGTCCGTATTCAATACCTGCTGCACTGAAGGCCGCGCGTAGAGCTGCCTCGTCCATGTCGCTTTTCAGGAAAGCAAGTTCGCGGTCCGGAATGGGAACAGTGGCAGGATCGGTGTACTCCCCTTTGCAGACCCAGGCCTTGCTCTGGTCGAGTGCCGAGGGAAACAATCTGGAGCCGACACGTGTGTATGATCGCTTTTCGTGAAAGCCATTGGCGTTACGTGCATCAACATACTCCGTCACCACAAAACGGCTGTTCTGCCGGTCGTCCCGGGGCAAAGCGGCAATCGCATCCCGCAGTTCCTTGGACGAATGAAGGAGGTCAGATTTTGGTCCCTCGTGGTCATCATCACAGCGAAGAAAGACCGGATAGCGAAACGTCTCCGGATCTGTGGTGATTGGCAGCATCCGGAATTTGTTGATCCCCGACTCATGCAGTCGGCGCATGATGTCCAGGCGCGTCCCGATCCGCATGGGCAGGTTCAGCATCCGACAATCGGGACATGCCTGACCAAAGGCCTCGATGCGGGCGTCGACCAGCTTCCTGTCGGCAACAGAGAGACGTTCCAGATCGGTGAAGACATAGGTCGATTGGGGCAGACGGCGGGATGCGACGAACTCGTTGTAGCTCAGAATGACAATGCGACTGTGCAGCGGATGCGTCCTGGTCTCGAGGACGTCGCGAATGGCGTATTGATGGGTGGCTGTAGCAACAAATGTAATCATGGCTCTCAAACATACACTCTGGTTACTGACAATAACGACCACTGAAGATCATGATGGTCACAGAAACTAGAACGGCTACTACATGCAGTTTGTTCAGCGTCAACCCCAGGGGTTTGACCCCCCCGGTTTGTCAGCCTGTCGAATCCGTCAGGTCATGTAATCAATTCTGGGCACAGAACGATTTCTGTGGGCAAACTGTGTCAGTTTGATGACATTGCACAGGATTTTCTATGCCATTCCCCCCTGCCGGCCGCCTCGACAGGTTTCCACTGCGCGCCTATCTATGGGCGGCCGGACTGCTGCTGCTGGCCGCCAGCCTGCTGCTGCTTGCGACGCATCTGCGAGGGATCCCGCTGGTGCAGATGCTGCGCGATCCGGCCTCGTATTACGACTACTCCCCGTTCTCCGGGATGATCTCCTATGGGGGGATCCTGCTGATGACGGCGGCGGCGGCGATCAGCGGCTTCGCTGCCTGGACCGGACTGCGCTGGCGGGGGCTGCTGGCCGGGGTGGGCGCCTACTCGGGCTATTTCGTCCTCGACGACTTGTTCATGCTACATGAAGGGGTTTGGCCCCGACTCGGCGTCCCCGAGGAAGTCATCATGACGCTGTTCGCGGTCGGCGCGGGGGCGATCCTGCTGGGGATCCGCGCCGAAGCCGCGCCGGAGCGGACCTGGGGTCTCTATGTCGCGCTGGCGCTGATGGCCGGCTCGATTGTGATCGACATGAGTCTTCAAAGCGACCCCGCCACCGTCGCCGAGGATCTGCTGAAATTCACCGCCATCGGGGTCTGGACGCTGTTCTGGACCGGGGTGGCCAGCGGCGCCGTTGCCGGGCGGGCCGCAGCGCCCGCCGAGGACCGCGTTGTGCAATTGGAGACCGCCAAATTGCGATAACTCACTTCCGCGATCACCTGTTGCCGCCGGCTGGGGCCGTGCCGCTCGATCACATTCCCCTGCGCTCCTATCTCTGGGCTGTAGCGCTGCTGGCGCTGGCGGTTGGGCTGTTGCTGGGGGCGGCCTGGCTGCGCGAGGTACCACTCATGCAGATGCTGGACGATCCGGCCTCCTATCACGACTATTCGCCGCTGACCGGACTGGTCTCCTATGGCGGGATCTGGCTGATGTCCTCGGCGGCGACGGTCTGCGGCTTCGCAGCGCTTGTCGGGGGGCGACCGCGCAGGCTGCTGGTCGGGGTAGCAGCCTTGTCGGCCTATTTCGCGCTTGACGACCTGCTGATGCTGCACGAGGCGGTCTGGCCCCGGCTCGGCATCCCTGAGGAAGTCGTCATGGCGGGCATCGCTGCCGCGCTGCTGGCCATCCTGCTTCGGACCCGCGCTCATGCCGCTGCCGCCCATCCCTGGGGGCTGTATCTGGCGCTGGCGCTGATGGCCGGCTCGATCGTGATCGACCAGGTCATCATCCCAAGCGGCGACAATGAGGCAGCGACCGTGGTCGAGGACGTACTGAAATTCATCGCCCTCGGGATCTGGGCGCTGTTCTGGACCAGGGTGACGTATGGCGCGGTAACCGGTTCGGACGTGGCGCAGCGGCACGGCTGAGCCCGGAGCGGCACGGCCGACTGCCCCCATTGGCCTGCCCCCTGAGAAGTGGTCCTCCCTGCAGTATGGCTTTTGAGCCAGTTGGAGGACGAGAGAATGCCCCAGAAGAAGCATAGGCCGGAAGAGATCGTCGCGAAGCTTCGGCTGGACCTGCACCGGTTCAGCTCCTGCTTCGCACCAAGACGGACAGCGATCACTTTATGTCTCGGCGTCGACCTGGATGATGCACTGAAGCTGTCAGAGAAAATCGACTTTGGCCAATGATCGACTGCTCTATTTGCTGCCAAACACCTTACTGGGCACTGTGACACCACATCTCGATTGGGGCGCGTCATCCGCAGCATCGCGTCGGCGCCAGCCGAGCCGGCTCAGCCGCCTTCCAATAGGCGGATCTTCAACGCGCGGAACGCCCTGCGAGCCCGGGACTCGCGCTCATGTTCAAGCATCGCCTCGATCTGCCCACCCAGTTCGCGTAGCCGCGCCTCCCCGAGGCGCTGCGCCTCCTTGAACATCGATGTTTCCTCGGAGGAGGCATGGTGGTCCACCGCCTCGTAGAGCGCACGGAGCTGCTCTTCGAACTCGGGCGAGGATGGACCAAGACGAAGCGTCACTGCCAGCATGTCGGCCAGTTGCTGGTGTTCCGCATGCGCGACAGGGACATCCTCGCTGACAGGCCGCACGGCAGGGTAGAAGATCACGTCTTCCACATGCTCGTGGATCTCGAGCTCCCCTGCCAGCAGCCGCATCATGTCGCGGCGTTCCGGATCATTGGGATCCATCGCTTCGACGGTCTCGAACAGCCGGCGGAGCAGCTGGTGATGCTCGAACAGGACCTCGTCGGCCTTGCGCGCTTCGGAGGGCGCTTCTGCCTCTGCCTCTGCCTCAGCCCGGGCAGCATCAATCTCTTCGGGGGTCAGCGCCTCATCGCCTGGTTCGAGCACACGGCGTATCTCGATCTGATCGTTATTGATTCGGACCTCGTAGCGTGGCTGCGGCGCGGTCGAAGGGCCATCCAGGACCCGGCCGGTGGAGAGGCAGTAGCGCGAGCCGTGCCACGGGCACACAAGCCCGCCGTTCTGGACCCATCCCTCGTCGAGCGGACCGCCCATATGCGAGCAACGAGAGCCCATGGCATGAACGCGCCCCTGATGGCGCACCAGCACCACGCCAATCATGGCCCGCGCCGCCGGGTCCCACAGCTCGACGCGCCGCGGGCGGTCCTCCTCCAGCGCGGCGGCCGGCAGCACCGGATGAAAGCCGCGCGGCTCGGGCGAGCGATCCCCCTGGTCTACGCCGATACGCCGGCGGTAGACGAGATGTCCGCCAAGATACGCGCCTGCGGCCAGAGCCAGCCAGCCAGCGCCGCTGGCAACGCGGCCAAGGCCGCGGTGGCCCCGACGGCGCAGCGCGAGCGAGCCAATCGTGAGGCCGAGCGCGACCGAGTTGAGCGCCGCGTGACCAAGCCCCGTGCGCCGGTCACGCCCGTGGATCTGACGCCAATCAGCCATCCCGGCCACAGCTGCCGCAGCAGCCCCTGCCACGCCAACTTTCAGCGCCACGTCGGCGGCTTTGCCAAGCTCCCGCTGCGGTGCAAGGCCAAGCGCCTCCGAGCTGTCGAGCCCAAGCGCCATGGTCCAAGTGCCGATCGGAAGCGTCGCAAGCGCCGGATGAAGCGGATGGCCGAGCCAAGTGCCATGCAGGGCGTTCTGGATCGGCTGCGACGCGGTGCCGGTCAGTTCAAGGACCATCGTGGCGGCATCGGCGACCTTGTAGGCGGGCGCGTCAAGCCCCTCAGCCGCTTCCAGTGACGCAGCGATGCGCTCGGGCAAAGAAGTCATATGATTTCTCCATCTGGCCTTCGCCGTTTCGTGCTGAAGGGCCAAACCGGCTGTGCCCCGACTTAAGCTCCGGTGCCCTCCTAGATTCGCTGCGGCCTTTTACAGCGGGAAGCCGCCAATGTTCCTGCACGACCGGGCCATTGTCTCTCCACAACCCCATCGCAATATTCTTTTCGTAAGCTGCGAGAGCACCAGCGGCTGGAAGTTTGCAGCTGCTAGTCGCCAAGCACCTCTGGACCCAACCACCATCGGCAGCCGTTGGGACCGAAGATGAAAACAGAACTGCAAGGTCCCACCGATGCTACAGCACTTGCCGATCGAGGACGTCATCATCCAGTTCACCGTGGTGATCCTCGCCTCGCTCGTGGTGCGCATCGGGTTCGAGCGGACGCAGGTCCCCGGCCTCATTGGACTGATTCTGCTGGGCATGATCATTGGGCCTGGCGGGCTGCAAGTTCTGCCACAGGAGCCGGTGGTCGAACTGTTTGGTTCAATCGGCCTGCTCTACATCATGTTCATTGCCGGTGCAGAGATCGACCTGGATCTCGTCCGAGAGCGAAAGCAGGAGGCGATGTCCTTTGGCGTGATGGCCTTCGTCTTCACGTTCGCGCCCACCTTCGGTGTCGGGCTCCTCTTTGGGCTAGAGACGGCCGGTGCGCTGCTTCTGGCGGCGGCTCTCTCGTCACATACGCTTGTTGCTTATCCGATCATCGGCCGCTTCGGGCTGGCGGGCCGGCGGCCAATCGTGGCGGCCACTGGAGGAACGCTGCTGACCGATACGGCTTCGCTTCTGGTGCTGGTCATCGTGATACGCTCTGCGGGCGGCGAGGGCGGCGGGTCATGGATCGTTCCCATCGCGTCCCTGGTGGCACTGTCTGTGGTCGCGCTGCTGGTCGTCCCGCGGACGTCGCGCTTCGTGCTGGGTTCCGAGCTCAACACGCAGGCCGAAAAGGCACTGTTTCTTCTCGCGATGCTGCTGGTCCTGTCGGTTCTTGCCGAAGCCATCGGCACCGAGGACATCCTGGGCGCCTTCTTGGCCGGGCTCTGCTTGAACCGCGCGCTGCACCGCCGTCACGACCTGAAGCAGCACCTCGAATTCGTGGGGCAGATGCTGTTCATCCCGTTCTTCTTTGTCGAAACGGGGATGCGCCTGCGGCTGGACGCCCTGCAGGATCTTGCCACCTGGTTGTTGGCCTTGGGGCTGGTGTCCGTTGTTCTTGTTGCAAAGGGATCGGCGGCGATGGCGGCGACGCGCCTCTTCGGTTATTCCCGCGCCGAGGGCTTCGCCGTTGCCAGCCTGTCTTTCCCGCAGGCCGCGGCGACACTGGCCGTGATCGTCATCGGTCTCGAGCTTGACCTCTTCGATGCAGATACGGCCGATGCCGTCATCATCGTGATCTTCCTGACCTGCCTGATCGGCCCTCTGATGACCCGGCACGCGGCCAAGCGCATGGCCGACGACGCGTCGGCAGATCGCTGATGTTTGAGGCCGATCGGACTGGGCTGCGCCGGTTGCTACTTCTCTCCAAACAAGGCCACGGCCGATAACCGTCCATCGCCCGCAGCCTCTGCTGCGAAGCCGAGGTGGGACGAATGGGAGCCGCCCAGGATGTCGCCTTGGTCCGCCGCTTCTGTCCAGTCCGAAATGATCGTGGAAAGATCCTCTTCGGTGACAGATGCACCCGATCCGCCCAAGGTTGTGGACTGCACGCTCAGGCTGGTCCAGCCCGTCGAGCCCTCTGGCAGCAACTCGAAGATGTTCTCGGGAAGCTCCTCGACATCTTGTGCCACGCGCTCAAGAACGCGTTCTGCGGCCTCGTTCAAATCCACGTCAAGCTCAAGCGGTGCAAGGCCGACTTCTGTGCGCGCGTTGTTGATCTGCTGAAGCGCGGTTTCGGCAACTTCGTCAGGGCCTAGAGCCGCACCGTCGCCCTCCTCATCGGCGCCAGGGCCGGAGAAGGTCTGGACGGCGTAGACGGCACTCCCTGCGCCAGCGATCCCGAAGCCGAAGCTGTCGAAGCCTTCCGACAGGATATTCTCACGATGCCCCGGGCTCTGCATCCAGCCGTCGTGGAACGCGTCCACGCGATCGACGTCCGCCGGAACCGCGCAGCCGGTGCAGGTGGCGATGTTCTCGCCACTGACGGCCCAGCGGTTGCCGCCGGCGGCGAGGAACCGGTCAAACGGCGTCTCCCCTTCCAGCGAGATATGGTCATAGAAGTCCCGCTCCAGCATGTCCGCAGCATGGCCTTGCGCCGCGTCATCCAGCACGTCGCTGCGCGTCAGTGAGCCTAGGCCAGCCTCTTCGCGAGAAGCATTGGTCCGCTCCAGTGCAGCCTCGCGCAGTTCGGCCAGGTCGTCTGCTTCCTGCGAATGGGCGGGTACGATCAGCGGGGGTGCGGACAAAAAGTTGGACTATCGAGGAGATAGTTCATGCATACTTACGAAGAGCGGATGAGGGCGGTCGAGCTCTACATCAAGCTCGGCAAGCGCGTGCGGGCGACCATCCGCGAGCTGGGATATCCGACGAAGAACACCTTGACGGGCTGGTATCGCGAATACGAGCGCCGTCAGGATTTGCCGATGGGATCGGCACCGCGCCCGCCCAAATTCTCGGAAGCACAGAAGCAGGTTGCGCTAGAACATTATGCCAGTCACGGGCGCTGCATTTCATGGACCATGCGTGCGTTAGGCTATCCCGGCCGAGCTACGCTGACGGCATGGGTGCGCGAGGCTTTCCCTGAGACCAAGACGGTCTCCACCGGGACACGTGGACCAGGTGATCATTCCGCTTCCGTGAAGCAGGCTGCTGTGGTGGGCCTTTATTGCCGAAAAGAGAGTGCGGAGGCTTTGGCGAAAAAGGTCGGAGTGAGCCGGCCGACACTTTATGCTTGGAAAAACCAGTTCCTTAGTGCGGAGGCTCCTGCCACGATGAGACGCAAGAAAAGTGCTGCCCTGGATTCAGAGATCGAAGAACTGGAACGTCAGCGCGCGGCTTTGCAGCGCGATATCCGCGAGCTCCAGATTGAGCATGACCTGCTCAAGACCGCGAGCGAACTGATAAAAAAGGATCTTGGCGACGACCTGCAGAGCCTGAGCAATCGGGAAAAGACCATGCTGATCGTCGCCCTAAAAAATCAGTATAGGCCATCGGCGCTGCTGATGCGGTTACGGCTGGCGCGAAGCTCTTACTTCTACCACCGCGCCCGTATCACTCTCGAAGATAAGTATCTTCCGGTGCGCCGTGCTATGGTCGACATCTTCGAAAGCAACCATCGCTGCTACGGCTATCGACGGCTCGCAGCCTCTCTGACGAGGTACTCCATCTCGATCTCCGAGAAGGTGGTCCGGCGTCTTATGAAACAGGAAGCTTTAGCCGTCCCAAAGCCCAAGCGGCGGCGTTACAGTTCATATCTAGGCGAGATCAGCCCGGCCCCGGAGAACATCATCAACCGTGACTTCCAGGCTTCTGCGCCAAATGAGAAATGGCTGACCGACATCACCGAGTTCCACATCCGCGCCGGCAAAGTCTATCTCTCTCCGATCATCGATTGCTTCGACGGCATGGTCATCAGTTGGGCCATCGGGACCAAATCGGACGCGGGTCTTGCCAACACCATGTTAGATGCAGCACTGGAGACCATCGCAGACAGCGAAGAGCGGCCCATAATCCACAGTGATCGGGGAGGCCATTATCGCTGGCCTGGCTGGCTGGAGCGTGTAAACGCAGCGGGGATCATACGTTCGATGTCGCGCAAGGCGAGCTCGCAAGATAATGCCGCATGCGAAGGTTTCTTCGGCCGCCTCAAGACCGAGTTCTTTTATCCGCGTAATTGGCGGGCCTTCACCATAGCTCAGTTCATCGACGCCGTGGATGCCTACATCCGCTGGTATAACGAAACGCGCATCAAGATGTCACTTGGTGGCCGCAGCCCGATCGAATACCGTAAAAGCCTCGGCCTTATGCCGTGAAAACAGTCCAGGTTTTTGTCCGCACCCCCCCTGGGTCACTTCTGGGTGGAAATCAACAAGATAGAAGAAGACGGCGTGCAGGATGATGTCTTTGGGGAAGTGGGCGCCTTTGAATGACACGGCCATAGCTCATCCTCCAAACGCGTCAGTCCTCAAGTCGATTATAGCCTCTTGTCACTGACCTGACAAAGTTTGCGACAGATCCCTCCACCCACCTATTGAGCATCGTAAGGTCCACCCTGACATTCTGCTCCGCGTCGCTTGTCGGATTGACCGCATGCACCCTGTCGCAAGTTGAGTCACGCTATAGCTCCGTTGCTAGTTGACAGGTCGCGGCCGCCGCCACTAACCTACCAACTGGTAGACATCAGGGGAGGAGCATGTCTGTTTTTCATTCCGTGGCGCTTTCCGCCACCGTAGCCGTCGCTTGCACATCCGCATTCGCTCAGGAATCAAGCTATCCTTGGCAGCCGGACAGGCCGATTAACATCATAGTTCCATGGGCTGCAGGCGGATCGACCGACCAGGTAACGCGCGTCGTGGCGCCCATTCTGGAAGAGGCTCTTGGTACTCAGGTCGTCATTGTCAACCAGCCCGGCGCCTCAGGCTCAATTGGGACGCGGGCGGCGCTGGACGCTCCGCGTGACGGTTATACCTGGACTGCAAATGCGATCGCGAATAATGCGACCTATTCGATCACGGGCCTTCTGCCGGAAGGCTCCATTGAAGACTATCAGATCTATCTGCACGTCGCAAACGTGCCGGTGGTCAGCGTGAACGCGCGGTCCGAGATCGAGACATTTGATCAGCTTCTTGAGGCCATGCGCGCAGGTTCGGTTACCATCGGCACGGCGGGGATCAACAGCTCCGGCGGCATGGCTCTGGCGGCGCTGAAAGAAGGGCTGGGCGACGATCTTTCCGCCGCACAGATGATTACCTATGACGGGGGCAATCCCGCCGTCATCGCGGCTGCCAGCGGCGAGGTCATGGCCACTACCCAGCTTGCGGTAGAGCAGGCCGAGATGATCCGCGCCGGACGTCTCCGTCCGCTGGTCGTTCTGTCGGATCAACCACTGGTGATCGGTGAAGGGGAACCAATTCCCCCAATTACTGATTTTGCCGACGATTTCCATGTCGCCAACGACTATTTTGGCGTCTTCATTCCTAAGGGGGCGCCGGCAGAGGTCTACGAAACCGTTGATCAGATATGGCAGGACCATGTGATGAACAGCGAGGCGCTACGGGAGTACGCTACGGCAAATGGTGCTGTCTTCGCACCTAGCTATGGCGAGGCGGCTCTTGACGCTGCAATGCCAGTGGTGATTGCCGAGGCATGCAGCCGCAAGGCCCGTGGCGAGGCAGTGCGGGATCCGTCCGAAATCAACATCGACTGCCCCTAACGCCTCATTGGCTGGGCGCAGCGTCGCCCGCCCGCATTTCGGAGCCCGGAGGAGCCGCCATGAACATGGCAACCGCTGACCGCGTCTGCGCGGTGATTTTCTGCACGCTCGGATTGGCCATGCTGATCGGCGGCTATACAATGGATCGATTGGAAATCCGCCAGATCCATCCCCTTTCTGTTCCAGGGCTGCTGCCCATGATCCTTGGCGGTGCGCTTGCTTTCTGCGCCATGCTTCTGTGGGTGCAAGCGGACGGCGGCAGCGCCGGGGGGCGAGAACGTCTGATCGAAAGTGGTTCTCTCTGGCGGCTTGGCCAAACTGTGGGGCTTACGCTTTTTTATGCCATCGTCTTGGTCGGGTGGCTGCCCTTCACTGTGGCCACCGCGATCTTCATTGCGTCCTTCACTGCCGTGTTCTCATGGACACCCGAAGCCAGCGCAAAAATGCGGATGCAAAAGGTCCTAAGTGCCTGTGCCTTTGGCGTTGTCGCTGCCCTTGTGATCGGACTGCTTTTTGAAAAAGCATTTCTGGTTCGGCTGCCATGAGCCAGATTGCAAACCTTGGAACAGCCTTGTGGGAATTGACCACGCCGATGATGCTGTTCCACGTCGCGTGGTCCATGCTGCTGGGTATTCTTGTCGGTGCCTTGCCTGGCCTTACAGCGACCATGGGCGTGGCCCTGTTGACTACGCTGACCTATTCAATGGATACGAACAGCGCGGTGCTTGTCCTCATCTGCATGTATGTGGGCGCCATCTATGGCGGCTCGCGCAGTGCAATCCTGCTAAATATTCCGGGCACCCCGGCAAGTGCGGCGACGTCGCTGGATGGATTTCCGCTTGCCAAGGCGGGGCAGGCAGGTCGCGCAATGGGACTGGCAACTGCAGGGTCCATGATGGGCACTCTGGTCGGAATCGTTCTGCTGGTCCTTGTCGCGCCGCCTCTGGCGGAGCTTGCCATGGAATTCGGCAGCTATGAGATGTTCTGGCTGGCGTTGTTCGGGGTGCTAATCTCCGGCCAATTGACCGTCGGATCTGCGCCGATCAAGGGCTATATCGCGGGGATCCTAGGGCTAATGGTCGCGATGGTCGGGTCCGAAGGGCTTCATGCCTTCGTCCGCTTTTCTCCCGTGCCTCAGATGAATGGCGGCATTGCATTGATCCCCGCAATGGTGGGGGTTTTCGGCTTTGCCGAGGTCATGACCGCTATGTGGCAGCGCCAAGGTATTGTGGCGATGGTGCGGGACAAATCGGATCGAGTGTTTCCGAAGCTCGCCGAGCTTTGGGCTTATCGTCGCACGATCTTTCGGTCCGGCGTAATCGGAACAATTGTCGGTGTCATCCCCGGCGTGGGCGAAGACATCGGGGCATGGGCCAGTTATGCCGCGGCCAAGCGCGCCAGCAAGACACCCGATGATTACGGCAGGGGTAGTACTGAGGGGCTGACCGCGGCCGAGACGGGTAACAGTGCTGTGGTTCCCGGATCGCTTATCCCGGCGCTGACGCTAGCGGTGCCGGGTTCGGCCAGCGCGGCCGTGCTGATCGCGGCACTGTTCATCCACGGCATCCGCCCAGGCCCCATGATCATGATCGAGCAGCCGCAGTTCATCAGCACGATGGGCGCGATGCTGATTCTCGCCACGGTCGCCATGGGATTTTATGGACTGACACTGACTAAGATGTTCGTACAGGTCCTGCGCGTTCCCTATGCCTTCTTGATGCCAGTGGTCTTCACCTTCTGCGTCATTGGCCCATACGCGTTGTCGCTGCGGCTGTTCGATGTCTATGTGATGTTGGCATTTGGACTTCTGGGCTTTGCCCTGCGGCTGATGAAATATCCGATGGCCCCGCTGGTTCTAGGGATCATCCTTGGTACGATGATGGACACCAACTTGCGCCGCAGCCTGATGCTCAGCAACGGTGATCCTGCGCCTTTCTTTACGCGCCCGATCTCGGCAGTGTTCGTGACGATCATCGTCTTGTCGATCCTGCTCAATTTCGGACTTCTCCGATGGGTATTGAACAAGGTGAAGAGGCAGCAGGCCCATGATTGACCTTACGCTGTGCAACGAGCTTCTCGCGCAGGAGGGGATGTCGCTTACAGCGCAATGCAAGGTGGCACGCGACCTGGGTTACATGGGGCTGGAACTTGCGCCGTCCACGCTCGGCGCTGATCCGCATCTTCTTTCACCAGAGGACAGGGCAACCATCCGGCACGAGGTAGAGGCTACGGGGCTGCGCGTGACCGGGTTGCACTGGCTGCTGAGCGGCTATCCCGCCCTCAGCGTCACCCGGCCGAATGCGCGGGATGAGACGGTGGCCGTACTGTGCGCGCTTGTGCGGCTTTGTGCAGACTTGGGCGGCAGTGTAATGGTCCACGGCTCGCCTCAGCAGCGGACGCGGCCCCTCGGCATGACGGACGCGGATCTTCTAGATTCCATGGCCGCGGTTTTCCGGCCTGTCGCCGCCGAGGCTGAGAGGCACGGAATTGTCTATTGCATCGAGCCGCTGGCACGCGCGGAGACTGATGTGATTACGACCGTCGCGGACGGTGCCGCATTGGTGGATATGGTCGGAAACCCAGCCTTCCGCACCATGATTGACATAAGCGCCGCTGGCCGGACCGAGCCGCCCGTCGCTGACCTGATCCGCAAATGGGTGCCCTCTGGGAAGATCGGGCATATCCACGCCAACGATACGAACCGCGGCGCGCCGGGAACCGGCGCCGATCCATTCCCAAAGATCGTGGCGGCACTGCTGGAGTCCGGCTGGTCTGCCCCGGTGGGCGTAGAGCCGTTCCGAACCGTAATCGACGCACGCGTCACGGCCGCCATTGCCGCTGCAACCTTGCGGGCTTGTGAGGCTGCTGCATGACCGACGTCCCCCGCCTGACGATCCACGAAATTCGGCTCGCGGAACGCGTGGTGAGCATGCGCCTGCCTTTTCGCTTCGGCAGCGCAGAAGTTCGGCATACGTGCGAGATCTATTGCCAGATGGTGGCGGAAATGGATGGTCGCACGGTACAGGGCGTTTCAGCGCAGCTGATGGTGCCACGCTGGTTTGATAAACGCGATGCCCTCACAAACGAGGATACCGTTCAGGAACTGCGCGACAGCACTAAGGCGGCTGTGACGGTTGCGACCGGACTGTCAGGCACGGTCGCGACCTTGTCAGAAGAGATTGGCTGGAAAACGCCCGCGCGGTTGCCGGCCGACCTACCCGCGCTCGCGGCAGGTTTCGGACCAGCGCTGATCGAGATGGCGCTGATCGACGCCTTGTGTCGCGGCGCTGGCCTGCCCTTTCACAAAGCCGCGCGCGCGGATCTTTTCGGTCTCGCGGCGCATCTGCCGCCCGACGTACCGGCCGCAGATTTCATCAAGGCACTAACGCGGATCGGTGCGCCCGGACGGGTGACGATCCGGCATACGGTCGGCTTCGATGCGCCGGTTTCCACCCGGCCCCATGATGCGCCGCGGGACGGCCTGCCGGTCACCCTTTCCGAAGTAATCGCGGCGACCGGCATCAGTGCGTGGAAGATCAAGCTGAAGGGCGACCCCGATACGGACGCAGCACGGCTGCTGACACTTCAAGAAACGCTAGGCGGGTTGATGAATGGCGGTGTCACGCTGGACGCGAATGAACAGTACGCCCCCGACGCCTTTCGCGCTTTCCTGCGGCGCCTGAAGCAGCCGGACCTAGCCACAATCGCTGCGCGCATTCGCTTTTTCGAACAGCCCTTCGCACGAGAGATTGCGTTGCAGACGCGAAACGACTTTGGCGTGCCCTTGCTGATCGACGAAAGCGACGACGACTTGTCATCGTTTGCAACCGCGCTGAAGCTGGGGTGGTCAGGAACATCGATCAAAAGCTGCAAGGGAGTTCTTCGAGCGCTAGTCAATATGGCACGTGCGCAGCGAGCCGGCGCGGTGCTGAGCGGTGAGGATCTGACCTGCCAGCCAGGCTTGTGCTGGACGCAGGACACGGCCATGGCCGCCGCCTGCGGCGTGATCGACCTTGAACGCAATGGACATCATTTTGCTGGCGGGCTTCAAGGCGCAAGTACACTTGAACGGGAACAGATGGTCGCGCAGTTTCCTCAGATGTTCACCGCGGTCGGGGACCGTGTCGATCTTGTGATCACGAACGGGATGGTCGATGTGACCGGCTTGTCAGCCCCTGGATTTGGCGCGTCCAGCGCGATTTTGGCTAATTGAATTGACACGCAACTTATGATTACCTACTGGTAGGTAATGACTGGGGATTGGCAGAATAAGGAGGATATTCGCCATGGCAGATCAACATATTGGCATCATCATGCACGGCGTGACCGGGCGCATGGGAATGAACCAGCATCTTATCCGCTCGGTGCTTGCGATCCGCGACCAAGGGGGGCTGGCGCTTCGCAACGGTGACAGGCTTGTGCCGGACCCGATCATCGTCGGACGCGACGAGGCAAAGATCGCGGCACTGGCAAAGCGGCACGGCGTTACGCGCTGGACGACCAATCTCGACGCAGCACTTGCCAACCCCGACGACACGATCTTCTTTGACGCCGCCAGCACGCAGATGCGGCCTGGCTTGCTGCGCCGCGCTATCGATGCGGGCAAGCACGTGTATTCCGAAAAGCCCGTGTCCGAAGGGCTGGAGGAAGCCGTCGCCATTGCCCGCCATGCCAAGGCGAAAGGCGTTAAGAATGGCATTGTTCACGACAAGCTTGATCTGCCGGGCTTGCTGAAGCTTCGCCGCCTGCGCGACAGTGGCTTTTTTGGCAAGATGCTGTCGGTCAAAGGAGAATTCGGTTATTGGGTGTTCGAAGGCGACTGGATGCCTGCACAGCGGCCAAGCTGGAACTATCGAGCCGAGGACGGCGGCGGAATGATCTCAGACATGCTCTGCCACTGGCGCTATGTGCTTGATAATGTCATCGCGCCGGTGAAATCGGTCAGCTGCCTGGGCTTTACGCATATTCCAGAACGTGTCGACGAAAAGGGTACGCCCTATAAAGCGACTGCGGACGATGCGGCCTATGCGACGTTCCTTCTGGACGGGCCGGAGGGAGAGATTGTCGCCCACATCAACTCCAGCTGGTGCACCCGAGTGCGTCGAGATGATCTGGTGACGTTCCAGATCGACGGCACCCACGGCTCGGCCGTAGCCGGCCTACACAAATGCTATAGCCAACACCGTGTGAATACACCGAAGCCGGTTTGGAACCCGGACATGCCGCAGCCACTGGACTTCTACAGCGATTGGGAAGAAGTGCCGGACAACGCTATTTTCGACAACGGCTTCAAAGTCCAGTGGGAGCAGTTTTTGCGCCATGTGGTCGAGGATGCGCCGTGGTCCTACACGCTGACGGAAGGCGCAAAGGGTGTTCAGCTGGCCGAAGCTGGCTATCTCAGTTCCAAAGAACGCCGATGGGTCGATCTGGAGGACTTGGGGCTATGAGCGGAATGACCCTCAACCTTCCCGGCGGCGCAGTCACGCTTGTCGCCGGTCCTGCCCCCGAAGCGACGGGCACATGGAACCGCACGGCTTATGCGGCAGCCCATGTAGTCGCCGATCCTCTGGCCAATGTCGATCCTTGGATGGGGGTCGCTGTTGATTGGGATCGGACCCTTGCTTTCCGCGAGCATCTGTGGGGCCTCGGTTTCGGCGTGGCCGAGGCAATGGACACTGCGCAGCGTGGCATGGGCCTCGACTGGCCGACATCGCTGGAGTTGATCCGACGCTCGACCGATCTGGCCCGGGCAGGGGGGCACTTGATCGCCTCGGGCGCCGGCACTGACCATCTTGCGCCGGGTCCGGACGTCACACTGGACAGCGTGATCCGTGCCTATGAGGAGCAATGCGAGGCGGTGGAGGCTGCCGGGTCACGCGTGATCCTTATGGCCAGCCGGGCTTTGGCTCGCGCCGCGCGTTCGCCCGACGATTACCACCGGGTTTATTCGCGGATCCTGTCGGGACTGTCGCAGCCCGCCATTCTGCACTGGCTGGGCGAGGCGTTCGATCCGGCGCTGGAAGGCTATTGGGGCTCAGCTGACCATATGGCTGCAATGGATACCGCCGTTCAGGTCATCGAGGCGAACGCCGCCAAGGTCGACGGCATTAAGATCAGCCTATTGAGCGCCGAGAAGGAGATTGCAATGCGCCGCCGCTTACCCGAAGGCGTGTTGATGTATACCGGCGACGATTTTAATTATCCCGATCTTATTGCGGGCGACGAACAGGGCCACTCTCATGCCCTTCTAGGGATCTTTGATCCGATCGCCGGGGCCGCCGCCCGGGCGCTGTCGCAACTTTCGGCGGAACGGATGGGCGACTATGCCGCGACGTTCGCGCCGACAGTGCCGCTGTCGCGCCATATCTTCAAGGCGCCGACCCGGTTCTATAAGACCGGAGTCGTGTTTATGGCCTATCTAAACGGGCATCAGGATCATTTCACCATGGTCAACGGGCAGGAAAGCGCCCGATCGACCCTGCACTTGGCTGAAATTGTGCAGTTGGCGAATGCGGCCGGACTGTTCACCGACCCCGAACGTGCCGCGGCGCGGGCACGGACGGTTCTAGCCGCACGGGGGCTGGCGGCATGACGGGTCTGGAACCACACCAACTGTCGCTGAACACCGCCACCCTGCGCGAACAATGGGATTTGGCCCAATGTATCGAGGGCTGTGCCCGCCACGGCTTCGGCGGAATATCTCCGTGGCGCGACAAGTTACAGGAGATGGGTGTGACACGCGCCGCCAAGGCCATTCGCGATACGGGGCTGGGCGTATCGGGGCTTTGCCGGGGTGGCTGGTTTACCGCCTCCGGTGCGGTCGATCGCGCAGTGCTCGATGACAACCGCCGTGCCGTGGACGAGGCGGCCGAGATCGGTGCTGAATGTCTGGTCATGGTCGTGGGGGGCCTTTCCACGGGCAGCCGCGATCTTCCCGCTGCATGGGCATTGGTCGAAGAGGGACTTGCGGCCACGCTCGACTATGGGCGAGAGGTGGGGATGAAGATCGCCATCGAGCCACTGCACCCGATGTATGCTGCCAACCGTGCCTGCGTGAACACGATGCGGCACGCGCTTGACATCTGCGACCGGCTTGGCCCCGGCATTGGCTGCGCGGTCGATGTCTATCACGTCTGGTGGGATCCCGATCTGGCCGAGCAGATCACCCGCGCGGGCCGGGATCGGATTATGGCTTTTCACCTTTGCGACTGGCTGGTCCCTACGCGGGACATGCTGACTGACCGGGGCATGATGGGCGATGGGGTCATCGACATCCCGCGTCTGCGCGGCATGGTGGAAGCCGAAGGTTTTTCGGGCTTGAACGAGGTCGAAATTTTTTCGGCGCTGGACTGGTGGCGGCGCGATCCGGATGACGTGATGCGTACGATCATCCAGCGCGGGCGCAACGTCTGCTGACGACGGAAATAAGGGGGCGGGCATGACCCGAGCAGAACGAGACAGTTTGCTGCGCCGCATGTTCGACGCCGCGGTCGCGGCGGCCGATCCGATGCACGTCCTGCCCCGCTTCCTGCCACAGCGGCCGGCGGCCGGCCGCGTGCTGGTGGTCGGTGCAGGTAAAGCAAGCGCCCGGATGGCACAGGCGCTCGAGGCGACATGGGGCAGGTGCGACGGGGTTGTCTGCGTTCCCTATGGATCCATGATTCCGACGCAAGGTGTTGAGGTCGTAGAGGCGGCACATCCCATCCCCGACGCGGCCTCGGCCAAGGCTGCGGACCGGATGCTTGCGCTGGCCGGGGAACTTGAGGAGGGCGACACGCTGGTCGCGCTGATCTCGGGCGGCGGCTCGGCGCTGCTTGCAGCGCCGATCGAGGGGCTGGACCTTGAAGACAAGCGCGACATCTGCCGCGCCCTTCTGACCTCGGGCGCACCAATCGACCAGATGAACATTGTCCGCCAACAGCTGTCGCGGATCAAAGGCGGCGGTCTGGCTCACGCCGCGTCGCCCGCGCGCGTGCTGACCTTTATCGTCAGCGACGTGCCGGGCGACGACCCGGCACTGGTTGCCTCTGGCCCAACCATGGCACCATTGGGCAATAGGACGGAGGCACTCGCCATTCTGGAACGGTACAAGGTCGTGCCCTCTGCCTCCGTCAAGGCCGAACTGATGCGTGATCCCGAAGACCGGGACATCCTGCCGCCGAGCACGACACAAATCATTGCCTCGTCCCAGGGGGCGCTTGAGGCGGCGGCCGCTGTAGCAAAAAGTGCAGGCTTCACACCTATCATCCTGGGCAATGCCATCGAAGGCGAGGCAGCCGAGATGGGTCGTGTCTTGGCCGGTATCGCCCTGCAGGTGGCCTGTTTCAGCCAGCCCGCACCACCACCTGTCGCCCTGATCTGCGGCGGAGAGGCAACCGTCACCGTGCGCGGATCTGCAGGCAAGGGTGGGAGATGCACCGAGTTTCTGCTTGCTTTGGCGGTGGCGCTTGGCGAACGTCCCGCGATCTCGGCGCTTGCATGTGATACCGATGGGCGGGACGGCACAGAGACCAATGCAGGCGCGATATGGCACGGGACAGATCAATTCGACAGCGCCACCGCCCGCACCCTGCTTGCCGCCCACGACGCCTGGACATTCTTCGATAAGGCGAAGGGTCTCGTTGAAACGGGACCCACGTATACCAATGTCAACGACCTTCGCGTGATCCTCATCGAAGCCGAGACTACCGCCGCGATCGCTTCCGGCCTATAGCAGGCGCGAGTTAATGAGAGATCAAATGAAGCGTGCAAAAAAGGCACCCGCTCCCCGCCGTCGAGACGCCGAGCAAAGCCGCCAGCTTATCTTGCAGGCTGCGTTGGAAGAATTTTCAACCTACGGCCATTCAGGCGCACGCGTCGAACGTATTGCGGTAAATGCCGGCGTCAGCAAGCCGCTCCTTTACGATTATTTCGGAGACAAGGATGCAGTCTATGCCGCTGCCTTGAAAGAGGCTTATGTCCAGATCAGGCAGGGCGAACTGCAACTGGACCTCGATACCCTTTCGCCCGAAGAGGCCATTCGTGCACTGGTGCAGTTCACTATGCGCCATTTCCGCGAGAAGCCTTGGTTCATCCGGATGCTGAATACGGAGAATTTGCTAGGTGGCACTACCATCCGCGAAATCAGCGATGCGAAAGGTGTTCAGTCAGTGCTGGTGGAACGCTTGCGCTCGGTGTTGACGCGTGGTGCCAACGCCGGTGTTTTTCGCGCCGGTGTTGATCCTATAGAGTTCTACGTTTTTGTGGCCTCGCTATGTTACTTTCCTGTCTCGAACATCCATACACTGCGCGCCGTGTTTGATCTGCCGATGGATATTGCATGGCTGGACCGTCGAGCGGACGAGGCGGCAGATATGCTACTATTGTACCTGCGAGCGTGAGGGTTATGATGGGTTGGGTAGCCGCTCCTGACGGCACTTGTGCCATTGTGGTCCGGACACGTTCTCTCAACCGTCGCGTCCACGCAGCGGCAGCCAGTGTCACGGGGAGCGCTGCGCCTGTCACAGTAAGTGTCGGTCTTTGCTGCCGCGCGCTGCGTTCGGGTCGATCCTTTGATCAGGTCGTGAAGGCCGCGGACCAGGCCCTTTATGAAGCCAAGGCTTCAGGCCGAAACCGGTCGGTGATCGCGGGCGATGGCGTCTTGAGGCCCTACGGCTGACGACATTTCATCCCTGAAAAGCTTGATGCGTGGCCAGCACATCCTGTTGAGGCAGGACTTTGATGGATACGAACAGCGAGCGATCGGGCCGCCTGCACGTCGAGGGTGGTCTGTTTGTCCAGCAGCCGGAAGGGCTGCGGTTCAGCCGTTCCAGCTGCTCTCCGCCCTGCGGGACGACAACCGCCACATGGACATGACGATCCTCGATCAGGGGCCACTGAACACCGGCTGTTCCCGGAGTGGCAGATGCGCTTTTCCGATCATGAAGCCGCCGTCCTACTCGACGGACTCGGGGAACGCCGCG
>VGDE01000029.1 GCA_016869875.1 Alphaproteobacteria bacterium | reverse complement strand
TCATCGCGTCCAGCCCGCGCCGCGACTTGCCGGTCGCCACCGCCAGCAGCAGGTCATCGCGCGCCGCCAGCCGGTCCAGGCAGTCCAACGCCCCCGGATACAAGGGCGCCGCCTGCTCCAGCCGCGCCTTCATGAAACTGTCCTTGTAGCCCGCCACGATCCGCGCCTGCGTGATGGCATCGGTGTCGGGGGCCAGTTGTGCCACCGCCACCGGCAGCGACAGGCCCACGATCGTCAGGACCTGCGCCTTGGGCAGTGGTTCCAGCCCGGCCTCGGCAAAGGCAAAGGCCATTGCATGGTGGATGTGGTCCTGGCTGTCGACCAGCGTCCCGTCCACGTCAAAGACGACCAGCCTCATTCATCCTCCGCAAAGGGATCGTCGGGCACGTCGTTCTCGTGCCAGCCCACCGATTTCCATGTCCGCTGCATGTGCTCGGGCAGGGCCGCGGTCAGGGTCATGCGCTTCTTGGTGATCGGGTGGTCAAAGGTGATGCTGCGGGCATGAAGGTGCAGCTTCTTGCTGATCTCTCCGCCCAGCTGCGCGCCCCAGCCGTCGCCCAAGTTCTCCTGCCCCGAGCCGCCGTATTTGCCGTCCCCCACAATCGGATGACCCAGCTCGGCCATATGCGCCCGCAACTGATGGGTGCGGCCGGTGATGGGCACCAGCGCGCACCAGCTGGCGCGCGTCCCCAGGGCGTCCAGCACGGCATAGTCCGTGGTGGCCCGCTTGGCGCCCTCGGTCGTGTCGATGTCGCGCGGGTGGACGGCGATCATCTTCTCGTTGTCGCCGCGCCCGCCCCCGCCCTTGACCAGGCCATAGCGGATCGTCCCCATGCGCGGGTGCGGCACGCCGGCGACGGCCGCCCAATAGATCTTGCGCGTGGTGCGCGACCGGAACGCCTCGGACAGCGCCCGCGCCACCCGGTCGGTGCGCGCCAGCAGCAGGACGCCCGAGGTATCCTTGTCCAGCCGGTGCACCAGCTTGGGTCGGTCCTTGAAGCCGAACATCAGCGCCTCGGTCAGCCCGTCCACATGGCGGCTGCCCTGCCCGCTGCCGCCCTGGCTGGGCAGCCCCGGAGGCTTGTTCAGCGCGATGATGTGCTCGTCCTTCCACAGCACCGCAGCCTGGATCATCTGCACGTCACTGTCGATCAGGCGCGGACCCAAGGGACGCTGCGCCCTTTCGGCGGCCGGCTGCGGCTCTGGCAGCGGCGGAACGCGCACCTCCTGCCCCGGCTCGATCCGGGTAGCGGCCTTGACGCGGCCGCCATCGACGCGCAGTTGCCCAGTCCGGCACATTTTCTCGACGGCCCCCTGCGACAGCTGCGGAAAGCGCTTCTTCAGCCAGCGGTCCAGGCGCATCTCGCCTTCGTCCTGACCCACCCTGATGGTCTGCACGCCACTCATGCCCGGATCCCCCGTCCCAATTCCAGCCCGGCCGCCACCGCCCCCAGCGACAGCAGGACCGACCCCGCCACATAGGCCAGCGCCAACGGGCCCTCCCCACGCTCCCATATCGTCAGCACGTCCAGCGAGAAGGCCGAGAACGTGGTAAAGCCGCCAAGGATGCCCGTCATCAGCAGCGGCGCCCAAGCCTGACCCAGCCGTTGCGCCAACAGCGCGGCCAGCAGGCCCATGGCAAAGCTGCCAAGGATGTTGACCAGCGCAGTTGCGGCCCAGGTGACCGGCATCATCCGGTAAACGGCATACCGGCCGATGGCGCCCATGGCGCCGCCGACGGCGACCTGAAGGAAAGGATTCATCATGTCCCGTCTGTGTGGCCGCCGGGGGGCAAAGTCAACCGCCGCGCTTCAGCCGCTGGCTGACGAACCAGTCCAGGCGGCGCTTCAGCTCTCGTTCGAACCCGCGTTCCACCGGGGTGTACAGCACCGGGTGCTTCATGCCGTCCGGGAAATAGTTCTGCCCGCTGAACCCGTCCTCGGCGTCGTGGTCATAGGCATAGCCCGCGCCGTACCCTTGCTCCTTCATCATCTTGGTGGGCGCGTTCAGGATATGGGCCGGGGGCATCAGGCTGCCCGTGCGCCTGGCCTCTGCCCGTGCGGCCTTGTAGGCGACATATCCCGCGTTGGATTTCGGCGCCAGCGCCAGATAGATCACCGCCTGCCCCAGGGCCAGTTCGCCCTCGGGAGAGCCCAGACGCTCGTACAGTGCCCAGGCATCCAGACAATGCCGTGCTGCAGCCGGATCGGCCAGGCCGATGTCCTCGATAGCCATCCGGGTGATGCGGCGCGCCAGATAGCGCGGATCCTCGCCCCCCTCCATCATGCGCGCCAGCCAATAAAGGGCGGCATCCGGGTCGCTGCCGCGCACCGACTTGTGCAACGCCGAGATCAGGTTGAAATGCTCGTCACCGGATTTGTCGTATTTCGCCGCCCGCTTTGTCAGCCGCTGCGCCAGCGTCTCAAGGTCGATCTTGCCTTGGGTCTTCCAGGCGGCCACCTGCTCGATCAGGTTCAGGGCCGCACGTCCATCGCCATCCGCCATCTCCAGCAGTGCGTCGCGCGCCTCGGCGGTCAAGGGCAGCTTGCGGCCCAGTTCGCGTTCGGCGCGTTGGGCCAGCAGTTCCAGATCGGCCAGCGACAACCGCTCCAGCACGATGACCTGCGCCCGCGACATCAGCGCGGCATTCAACTCAAAAGAGGGATTTTCCGTCGTCGCGCCGACCAGAAGGATCGTGCCGTCCTCCATGTGCGGCAGAAAACTATCCTGCTGCGCCTTGTTGAAGCGATGGATCTCGTCCACGAACAGCAGCGTAGCGCGCCCCTGCTGGCGGCGCAGCTTGGCGGCGTCGAAGACCTTTCGCAGATCCGGCACCCCGGTAAAGATGGCGCTGATCTGCACAAAGGCCAGGTCGGCTTCATGGGCCAGCAGCCGCGCAATGGTTGTCTTGCCGACGCCGGGAGGGCCCCAAAGGATCAGCGAGGACAGACTGCCTGCAGCCAGCATGCTGCCCAGAGGCCCGTCGGGACCCAGCACCCGCGCCTGCCCGATCACCTCGGACAGGCGCACGGGCCGGATACGGTCGGCCAAGGGACGGACCCCCGTTTCGGACGAGGGACCAGGGGAGGGAGCGGTGTCGAAAAGATCAGCCATGACATGCACAGTCTAGGAGGGTCACGGCGGCTGCGACAGCCCTGATCTTGGGGCGCAGACGTGGCTTAGTGCATCTTCCCGGTCAGGTCGATGGCGACGCACTGGAAATGACCGTCATCGATCAGCATCTGGCGCCCCAGGGCCACGGCTTCCAGGCCGCAGCGGCCGTACCAGCGCGGCCAGTTTGCCCCCGTCAACGCGATCAGCTTGGTCGCGCCCATGTCGCGGGCCGAGCCGGTCATGGCCTCGACCATCTTGAAGTGCACCTTGCGCCGATACATCTGCGGGATCGAGTGGCTGACAAAGACGCGCGAGCATTCCCATGCATGGGGGTCGACAGGCGCCTTGTCGTAGAGCAGGTCCTGCGGAATCGAGCCACCAAGGATCCCTTCCTGCGCATCGCGGATCATGTAGGAATAGATGCCGCAGCGCGCCGTCGTGGGGGTCAGGCGGATGCCGGCCAGAACCTGGCCCTGCTCGTGAATGGCGATCCAGCGGCTTTGCGGAGTGTCGTATTGATCAAACTCCATGTCCTCGGCTTCCGGCAGGTCCCAGTTCTTCTGAATAATGAAGCTCTGCTTGCGGGCCCGGAACAGGTTGGCGAACAATTCACCATGATTATGAAGGTTCGAGAAAGAGAGGGTCGTCGTCTGCATCGTCTTCTCCTGGGGTGTGAGGGCACCCTCCCCTGCCTCGCGTGGCCCATGGGCGGCATCTACAGCAAGCGATATTCCTTGGCCCTCTGCAGCGCCTCGGCCGTTGTCCGCGCCTTCAGACGCTCCCGGACTGAAATCAACCTTGCTTTAAATGCGCTTTCGGTAATGCCAAGTTTGGCAGCAGCTGCTGCATGACGATCCCCATCCGCGATACAGCGAAGGGCTTCTTTTTGAGCCTTGGTCAGGCTCTCGGGCGGTTCCGTAATCTCGTGAAGCCGCCTTACCGTGGTCGAGATTTCCGCAATCTCGTCATCCGTGAACTCTCGATCCGACCGCGCAAATGACGCGATGGTCCGCGAAGCGATGGGTCCATGCGATACCGTCAGCCCGAACGTCAGGCCGTGATCGGCGGCATCCTTGAGGATGCTGAACGGGTCGGGGATCGGAAGAGCCGACCAACGGCAGGCCCCGCTTGTAGAAAAGCCCCACGCAATTGTGGGATCGCGTAGTGCATATCCGTTCTGCGAATAGAACTCGGACCATTCTTCCGCATAGGTCTGAAATTGCATCAGGGGCGCCGCAAACCGAATATGCAGCCCCACGAAATACCCGGCCGAGGCGATGTTGCCCAGCTTTCGAAGTCCGGCGTTTATGTCAGCGCGTGAGGACATGGGGTGTGGAGCAACTGAGAAAGGTTACATTGAACGGAGACGGCAGTCTTGCCCGCAATTCCTTTACAGGCGTTTAACGGTCGACAGATTTTCATGAAAACGTTGCCCTCCACACATTGGCAATGGCACACATGGCGCGCATCATACCTAAAATGGATGATACAGACCCATAAACTCACGTGGAAGCTGTAGAGTTACATCTTCCCCAACGTCAGCTTGACGCTGATTTTCCATTACATCAGAAAAATGCCCCGCTGCGGCAGGCGCAACGGGGCGGGTTCCGGCTGGTCTTGCAGGGCGGCTCAGTCCTCTGCGGCAACCTCGGCCTCGACACGGGTACGGTCGGCAGCGCCTTTTGCGGCCGGATCACGGTCCACCAGCTCGATGATCGCCATGGGCGCCATATCGCCATAGCGGAAACCAGCCTTCAGGATGCGGACGTAACCACCCTGACGGTCCTTGTAACGCTCACCCAGGACGTCGAACAGCTTGGCAACGTGCATGTCCTGCTTCAGCTGCGAAGCAGCCTGACGGCGGGCGTGCAGATCGCCGCGCTTGGCCAGCGTGATCAGCTTTTCGACGATTGGACGCAATTCCTTGGCTTTCGGCAAGGTGGTCTTGATCTGCTCGTGCTCGATCAGCGAGCCGGACATGTTGGCGAACAGCGCCTTGCGGTGTTCGTGGGTACGGTTGAGGCGGCGATAGCCACGGGCGTGACGCATGATGATCTCCTATGACGTCTTTTGCTTTGTCCGGCAGCCCATGCGTGCGGGCCGCTCTCCTTGGGGCGGAATGCCCGTAACGGCGGGGCGCTCTGGCGCCCCACCCAGACCTCAGAACTGGTCGTCGAAACGCTTGGCCAGATCCTCGATGTTTTCCGGCGGCCAGTCGACCACGTCCATGCCCAGGTGCAGGCCCATTCCGGACAGCACTTCCTTGATCTCGTTCAGGGACTTGCGGCCGAAGTTCGGCGTGCGCAGCATTTCGGCTTCCGTTTTCTGGATCAGGTCGCCGATGTAGACGATGTTGTCGTTCTTGAGGCAATTGGCCGAACGCACCGAAAGCTCCAGCTCGTCAACCTTCTTGAGCAGGCGCGGATCGAACTCGAGGCCGTCATCGCTGTCCTGCCGGGTTGCCGATTCCGGCTCGTCGAAGTTCACGAATACCGACAGCTGATCCTGCACGATGCGCGCGGCATAGGCCACCGCATCCTCGGGCGTCAGAGAGCCGTCCGTTTCGATCTTCATCGTCAGCTTGTCATAATCCAGCACCTGCCCTTCGCGGGTGGGCTGCACTTCGTAGCTGACACGCTTGACCGGGGAAAAGATCGCGTCGATCGGGATGAGACCAATGGGCGCATCCTCGGGACGGTTCTTGTCGGCGGCAACATAGCCCTTGCCCGTCTGCACGGTCAGTTCCATGTTCAGTTCCGCGCCATCGTCCAGGTGGCAGATGACATGGTCGCGGTTCAGCACGGTGATGCCGGCCGTTTCCTGGATATCGCTGGCCTTGACCTCGCCCGGACCCTTGGCGGACAACGTCAGGCGCTTGGGGCCTTCGACGTCCATCTTCAGGGTCACGCCCTTCAGGTTCAGAACGATGTCGGTCACGTCCTCACGGACACCGGCGACGCTGCTGAACTCGTGCAGGACGTTGTCGATCTGAACCGCAGTGATGGCACCGCCCTGCAGCGACGACAGCAACACGCGGCGCAGCGCGTTGCCGAGCGTCAGGCCAAAGCCGCGCTCCAGCGGCTCCGCAACCAGGGTGGCAGTCCGGGTCGCATCGGCGCCCGGCTTGACAACCAGTTGCGTCGGCTTGATCAGTTCGGCCCAATTCTTGTGGATCATGTATTTTCCTCCATACCTGTTCCCCACCCATGACCAAGGCCGGGAACGCCCGAGGTGAAATGCGAAAGTCCGGCCTGCGCGAAGGCACCGCGCAGGCCGGTCATTGATGATCCAGGATCAGACGCGGCGACGCTTCGGAGGGCGGCAGCCGTTGTGGGCGATCGGCGTCACGTCACGGATCGCCGTGATGTTGAAGCCGGCAGCCGCCAGAGCGCGCAAAGCCGATTCACGGCCCGAGCCGGGGCCCTGGACTTCGACGTCCAGCGTGCGGACGCCATGTTCCTGCGCCTTGCGGCCGGCGTCTTCGGCAGCCATCTGGGCAGCATAAGGGGTCGACTTGCGCGAACCCTTGAAGCCCATCGTGCCGGCCGAGGACCACGCGATCGCGTTGCCCTGAACGTCCGAGATCAGGATTTTCGTGTTGTTGAAGCTGGAATTCACATGCGCAACGCCGGTGGCGATGTTCTTGCGTTCCTTGCGCTTCATGCGGGTCTTGTCACGTGCCATGTCGCTGCCCCTTACTTCTTCTTGCCGGCGATCGGTTTCGCCGGGCCCTTGCGGGTGCGGGCGTTGGTGTGGGTGCGCTGGCCGCGGACCGGAAGACCGCGACGGTGGCGAAGACCACGATACGAACCCAGGTCCATCATGCGCTTGATGTTCATCTGAACTTCGCGGCGCAGATCGCCTTCGACGGTCAGATTGGCATCGATGTATTCGCGGATCTGCAGCACTTCGGCGTCGGACAGATCGTTCACGCGACGGGCGCGGTCGATGCCAACAGCATCACAGATCTGCTCGGCATACATGTCGCCGATGCCGTGGATATAGGTCAGTGCGATGGGGACGCGCTTCCCCGTCGGAATGTTGACGCCAGCAATACGAGCCACGCGTTTTCCTTTTCAGTTGCGGTTCCGTAACACCGGAACCTTTTTTCACAACGCAAGGCCCGAAAGCTGTGCCTTCGGGCCAAATCGATGGGCCACCCGTGATGCGGGTGATTCTCTTGCGAGATGACGTGACTTATCGGCAGACGATCCCGAGGTCAAGCCTCGGCCCGCCCCCGGTTCAGCGCTTCGGCGATCTGCTTGGCAACCTCATCCATTGCCGCCAAGCCGTCAACTTGGGTCAGCTTGTTCTTGGCATAATAATAGCCGATCAAAGGCGAGGTCTTCTTGTAGTATTCAAGCAGCCGGGTTTTCAGGCTGTCCTCGTTGTCATCCGCACGCCGCTTGAGGTCGGTCGAGCCGCAGACATCGCAAACGCCCTCCACCTTCGTCGGACGCGTCTCGTCATGATAAACCTCGCCGCAGTTGCCGCAGGTATAGCGCCCGGTGATGCGCCGCACGAGGGCAGCGTCGTCCACCTGCATCTCGATCACCGCGTCCAGGGTCATGCCGGTTTCGTCCAGCAGCTGCCCCAAGGCATCCGCTTGCGGCAGGGTGCGCGGAAATCCGTCGAAGATGAACCCGTTCCCACCATTGGCCAGCTGCTCGCGGATCAGGCCGATGACGATCTCGTCCGTCACCAGCTCGCCCCGGTCCATGACCTCGGCCACCCGCTTGCCCATCTCAGTGCCCGAACTGCGCGCCGCGCGCAGCATGTCGCCGGTGGACAGCTGGACCAGGCCGCGTTCTTCCACCAGACGGCGGGCCTGAGTGCCTTTGCCGGCACCCGGAGGGCCAAGCAGGATGATGTTGATGGTCATGACGTCTGTCCCCCTCAGTCGGCCCGTTCCAGGCCTTGTCCCGTATCGGCGCAGGCAAGGCCGCCCGCGCCGGCGTCATGCGGTCAGCGACGCGACGGTGCGCGGCGCGGCTTCGCAGTCCCAGGTTTGCGTTTACCACGCAGTTGCGATTTCTCAATCAACCCTTCGTATTGATGGGCCAGCAGGTGGCTCTGGACCTGGTTGATCGTATCCATTGTCACCGACACCACGATCAGCACGGACGTGCCACCCAGATAGACCGGGATCGAGAACTGGTCGCGCAGGATCTCCGGCATCAGACAGACGATTGCCAGATAAGCAGAGCCGATCACCAGCAGGCGGTTGACGACGTAATCGAGGTAGTCCTGCGTCCGCTTGCCCGGGCGGATGCCGGGAATGAAGCCGCCCTGGTTCTTGAGGTTCTCGGCTACGTCATCGGTCTTGAAGGACACGTTCTGCGTGTAGAAATACGTGAAGAACACGATCATCGCCGCGAAGAACAGCAGATAGAGCGGCTGTCCCGGGCCGAAATAGGCAAGGATCACCGACATGACCGGTCCCGTCTCGTTCCCGGAAAAGGTCGAGATCGTGATCGGCAGCAACAGGAGCGAGCTGGCAAAGATCGCCGGGATGACGCCCGCCGGGTTGACCTTGACCGGCAGGTGGCTGGACTGTCCGTCATAAACCTTCATGCCGACCTGACGCCGCGGGTACTGGATGCGGATCTTGCGCAGCGCACGCTCCATGAAGACCACGAAGCCGATCACCGCGATCAGCATGACGATCACGAACAGGATCACGGGGGTCGAGATCGCGCCCGTGCGACCCTGCTGGAAGAAGTTTGCCAGCGCCGCAGGAACCTCGGCCAGAATGCCGACGAAGATGATCAGCGAAATGCCGTTCCCGACCCCGCGCGCCGTGATCTGTTCGCCCAGCCACATCAGGAACATCGTTCCGCCGACAAGGGTGATGACGACCGACGCCTGGAAGAACAGACCCGGATCATGCGCCAGACCGCCCGCCTCAAGGCTGCGCGCCAGGCCATAGGCTTGGAACAGCGCCAGCGCCACGGTGCCATAGCGGGTGTACTGGTTGATCTTCTTGCGGCCCTGCTCGCCTTCCTTCTTCAGCTGTTCCAGCGACGGAACCATTGACGTCAGAAGCTGCACGATGATCGAGGCCGAAATATAGGGCATGATCCCCAGGGCAAAGACGCCCATGCGACCAAGGGCGCCGCCGGTGAACATCGACAGCATGCCGCCAATGCCCGACTGCGCCTGCTCCATGAAGTTGCGCAGCGCGGCGCCGTCGATGCCGGGGACAGGGATATAGGTGCCGATACGGTACATGATCAGCACGCCGATCGTGAACCAGATCCTCTGGCGAAGTTCCGTGGCCTTTCCAAGCTGCCCCCAGGAGAGGTTCGCGGCCATCTGTTCTGCGGCTGACGCCATGTGAGTCCGTCCCGTGTCATGACAGCGCCGCCGACCCGTTTTCGCGGGGACCGGCGGCGCCTGAAAACCTAGATGCTATCTATGGGGCGCAACAGCCCCGATCAACAGCTTATTCGGCCGCCGCGGCAACTGCCGGCAGCTGGACCTTGCCGCCCGCCTTCTCGACAGCCTCGACAGCCGCCTTCGAGGCGCCGGTCACGGTGATGGTCAGGCCGGACTTCAGCTCGCCCTTGGCCAGCAGACGGATGCCGTCCAGCTTGCGGCGCACCAGGCCCGAGGCCACAAGTGCATCTTCGGTCAGCTCGGCCGCGCCATCGATCTTGCCCGCGTCGATGAAGCCCTGGATCTGGCCCAGGTTCACGACCGCGAACGACTTGGCGTTCGGCTTGGTAAAGCCGCGCTTGGGCAGGCGGCGGTACAGCGGCATCTGGCCGCCTTCATAACCGTTCAGCGCCACGCCCGAACGCGAGCTCTGACCCTTGATACCGCGACCGGCGGTCTTGCCCTTGCCCGAACCGGGACCACGCGCGACGCGCTTCTTGGTGCGGTTGGCGCCTTCGTTGTCACGAATTTCATGCAGTTTCATATCGCTTCTCCTTCGCCGGACGCACCCTCGAAGCGAAACAGGGGGCCACGGCATTTCTTGCTTGTTGAGTCGGCATGCCTGACGGCACCGGGGCCCTATACGCCGAACTGCCGCATGTTTCAAGCGACGCGGCCACAGCGCTTCCGTCTTTGAGATACCACACCAGGTTGTGTCTTGAGTGGCCGCCTCTGCTTGCTAGGGACAGGTTCAGCACATTGCACAAGAGCATACCGATGAACCTCCTGCGTCTGATTCCCGCCGCCGTTGCGGCCCTGTTCCTGACCTCGGCTGCAGAGGCCGCCGAGCCGACACTCTGCACCGCAAGGATCAATGGCCACGACGTCGTCATGGGCTATGACAAGAACGAGGCCCGCCTCGGCGACACCTATTCCCGCCGCGAACTTCTGGCGACACGCTGGGGGAAGCATGATTGTCCCAGTTATGTCGTGCTACGCAGCCTCACCCCGGAACTGTCCGATGAAGAGCGGCTGCCATTCTGCCTCCGCTATGACGAAGCCAGCGAATCGGTGGCAGGATATGACTTGGGACCAAGGGATGGCTGGGGCCGCTGCCGAAAGACGTCACGCTCGGTCTGCAATCGCGTGAACCAGACGACCGGGGCAGCGGGCGCGCTGACGTCTGCTGCCGCGCGGCGATCGGTCCAAGGATTGCAGGCCCTGCCCGACGGATCGGGTGCGGTGATCCTCAGCGGAACCGGCACGGCCATTTCAGGGGCCTTGGCGTCGCTTGGCGGTGCGGCCGCTGCGGTCGCCGCCTCGCCGGTCCTGCTGACCGGTGCTGCCGTGTCGGTGGTGGCCGTGGGCGGCACACTCTACGCCTGCCGCGAAGACGAATGATCCAATAAAAACGCCCCGCAGATTGCGGGGCGTTTTCTTTACCAAGCCGAGAAGCTCAGTTTTTTTCTTCGATGATGGTCACGAGATGCGGGATCTTGTTGACCATGCCGCGCACGGACGGAGTATCCTCCAGTTCGCGGGTGCGGTTCATCTTGTTCAGGCCCAGACCCTTCAGCGTTTCACGCTGGATGGCCGGACGGCGGATCGGAGAACCGATCTGCTTGACGACGATGGTTGCCATCTGATGTGCTCCTTACGCTTCGACAGCGGCGTCAGCCGGCTTGTCGCCCGAAGTCGGGGCCGAGGGCAGGATGTCCGCCACCTTCTTGCCGCGACGCTGCGCGACCGAGCGGGGGCTCGACTCTTTCTTCAGGCCGTCGATGGTGGCCCGGATCATGTTGTAGGGGTTTTGCGACCCCTGCGACTTGGCCACGACGTCCTGAACGCCCAGCATCTCGAACACAGCGCGCATCGGACCGCCGGCGATGATGCCGGTACCCGGAACGGCGGTGCGCATGATCACCTTGCCGGCGCCATGACGACCTTCGATGTCATGGTGCAGGGTGCGGCCATCGCGCAGCGGAACACGGACGAGCCCGCGCTTCGCCTGCTCCGTCGCTTTGCGGATCGCTTCGGGAACCTCTTTGGCCTTGCCTTTGCCAAAGCCGACGCGGCCGCGCTGGTCACCGACAACGACCAAGGCTGCAAAGCCGAAGCGCTTGCCGCCCTTGACGGTTTTCGACACCCGGTTGATCGCAACCAGGCGATCGGCGAATTCCGGGTTTTCTTCGCGGTCGTTGCGACCGCCGCGACGATTGTCACGTTCTGCCATGAGGCATTCCTTTACGCTGGCGGCCGTCAGCCGCGCCGTTGATGTCAATCCAGGTGGACCAAAGGGTCCCCGGATCATCGGGGTGGCGCGCCCGGTCAAAGGGCGCCACCCGCAGGATCAGAACTTCAGCCCGCCTTCGCGCGCAGCCTCGGCCAAGGCCTTGACCTTGCCGTGGAAGATGAAGCCACCGCGGTCAAAGACGACCTCTTCGACGCCCGCCGCCTTTGCACGCTCGGCGATGGCCGCGCCGATCTTGGCAGCGGCCTCGACATTGTTCTTGCCGACCAGACCGAAGTCCTTCTCAAGCGTGCTGGCCGAAGCCAGGGTCACGCCGTTCAGGTCGTCGATGACCTGAACCGAGATGTTCTTGGACGACCGGTGAACCGACATCCGCGGACGGCCGTTCGACATCGCCCGCAACTTGTTCCGAACGCGCAGGCGGCGCTTCTGGAACAGCTCTTGCTTTTTCAGTGCCATTTCATGCGCCCCTTACTTCTTCTTGCCTTCCTTGCGGAAGACGAACTCGCCCTTGTAGCGGATGCCCTTGCCCTTGTAGGGCTCGGGGCGACGCCACTCACGGATGTTCGCTGCAACCTGACCAACAAGCTGCTGGTCAATGCCTTCCACAACGATTTCGGTCTGCTTCGGCGCCGTGATCGTGACGCCTGCCGGCACCTCGAAGTTCACGTCGTGCGAATAGCCCAAGGCCAGCTTCAGGACATTGCCCTGCATGTTGGCGCGATAACCCACGCCCTGGATTTCCAGCTCCTTCTTGAAGCCCGTCGACACGCCGGTCGCCAGGTTCTCGATCATCGAGCGGGTCATCCCCCACTGCTGGCGAGCGCGCTTCGAAGTTCCGCGCGGCTTGACCGCAACCGAACCTTCTTCCATCACCAGGTCCACATCATCGGTCGCCGTGAAGCTGCGGGACCCTTTCGGGCCCTTCACCTCGATAGTCTGACCCTTGATCTCGGCCGTCACGCCCTTGGGCAGTTCGACCGGCTTCTTACCAATCCGAGACATCTGCTGCCCTCCTTAGAACACGGTGCAGAGGACTTCGCCGCCGACATTGGCGTTGCGAGCCGCTGCATCCGACATGACGCCCTTGGGAGTCGAGACGATGGAGACGCCCAGACCCTGACGGACCTGCGGGATTTCCTTCGCGCCAGTGTAGACCCGGCGGCCAGGCTTCGAAACACGCGACAGTTCCCGGATCACCGGCGAGCCGTCGTGGTACTTCAGACCGATTTCCAGCTCCTTGTGGCCGGCTTCGGTGGTTACTTCCTCGTATCCGCGGATGTAACCTTCGTTCTTCAGCACGTCCAGAACCCAAGCGCGCAGCTTGGAGGCCGGGGTGCGGACGGTCGACTTGCCGCGCATCTGCGCATTGCGGATGCGGGTCAGCATATCGCCGAGAGGATCGTTCATCATTCCCTGTTCCCCCTTACCAGCTGGACTTGACCAGGCCGGGGATCTGACCTTGCGAGCCCAGCTCGCGCAGCATGATCCGCGACAGTTTCAGTTTCCGGTAATACGCGTGCGGACGGCCGGTCAGTTGGCACCGGTTGTGCAGACGCGTCGCCGACGAATTGCGCGGCAGTTCGGCCATTTTCAGCGTGGCCTTGAACCGCTCTTCCATCGGACGGGACTGGTCTTTGATGATCTCGTTCAGTTCAGCCCGCTTTGCGGCGTATTGCTGGACCAGACGCTCGCGCTTCTTCTCGCGCTCGACCATGGATTTCTTTGCCATATCTCTTTCCCTCCGCGATCAGCTGGTGAACGGCATGTTGAAATGCTTCAACAGCGACTTCGCTTCCGCGTCGGTCTTCGCGTTGGTGCAGATGATGATGTCCATTCCCAGAACTTCGTCGACCTTGTCGAAGTTGATCTCCGGGAACACGATGTGCTCTTTCAGACCCATCGCATAGTTGCCACGGCCGTCGAAAGACGAGCCCTTGACGCCGCGGAAGTCGCGGACGCGCGGCAGCGCGATGTTGATCAGGCGGTCCAGGAACTCGTACATCCGGTCGCCGCGCAGGGTCACCTTGCAGCCAAGCGGCATCTCTTCACGCACGCGGAAGCCGGCGATCGACTTCTTGGCGTGGGTGATGACAGCCTTCTGGCCGGCGATCAACGACAGCTCTTCAGCGGCCTGCTTGACCTTCTTGGTGTCCTTGACGGCTTCACCGACACCCATGTTCAGGACGATCTTGTCCAAACGCGGGATCTGCATGTCGTTCTTGTAGCCAAACTCTTCCTTAAGAGCGGCACGGATCTTGTCACGGAACTCCGCGCGAAGGCGGGGCGTGTACTTGGTGGCGTCCAACATCAGATCACGTCTCCCGTGGTCTTGGCGAAACGGACCTTCTTGCCCTCTTCCTCGCGGAAGCCGACACGGGTCGCTTTGCCGTTCTTGTCCATCAGCGCCAGGTTCGACAGGTCGATCGGCATGGCCTTCGGCACACGACCGCCCTGGCTGTTCTGCGACTGCTTGGTATGGCGGATGGCAACATTGACGCCATCAACGACGGCCTTGTTGTCCTTGGGCATGACGGCGGTGATCTCGCCCTGCTTGCCCTTGTCCTTGCCCGCCAGAACGACGACCTTGTCGCCCTTTTTCAGCTTGGCAGCCATTACAGCACCTCCGGAGCAAGCGAGATGATCTTCATGAAGTTCTTGGCACGCAGTTCGCGAACGACCGGCCCGAAGATACGGGTGCCGACCGGTTCACCCTGGTTGTTCAGGATGACGGCGGCGTTGCGGTCGAAGCGGATGGAGGTGCCGTCTTCACGGTTCACTTCTTTCGCGGTGCGGACGACGACGGCCTTGCGGACGTCCCCTTTCTTGACCCGGCCCCGCGGGATGGCTTCCTTGACGGACACGACGATGATGTCGCCCACCGACGCATAGCGACGGTGCGAACCACCCAGGACCTTGATGCACTGAACCCGGCGAGCGCCGGAGTTGTCAGCAACATCCAGATTGGTCTGCATCTGGATCATTTGGTTTCTCCCGACCTTTGGAGACTGCGTTGTGCGGCCCCAGGGTTTCGATCATTTCTGATCTGTGATGATGGACTTATGCCGAAGCGGTTTCGTCCGTCAGGACAGTCCAGCGTTTCGTCTTCGAGATCGGGGCACATTCGACGATGCGAACGAGATCACCGATCTTGAACTGGTTCTGCGCGTCATGCGCGCGGTATTTCTTCGACGACCGCACGGTCTTGTGCAGCAGAGGATGCTTGAAGCGGCGCTCGACCAGAACGGTGATCGTTTGCTCGTTCTTGTCGCTGGTGACGCGGCCTTGAAGAATGCGCTTGGGCATGGACCGGGCTCCTTAGTTCGAGGCCGCGGCGTCAGCCGCTTTCTGGTTCAGAATCGTTTTCACGCGAGCGACGTCACGGCGGACGGTGCGCATGCGTGCGGTGTTCTCAAGCTGGCCGGTCGCCTGCTGGAAGCGCAGGTTGAACGCCTCCTTCTTCAGCGCAACCAGCTGATCCTTCAGCTGGTCGGGCGTCTTCGACTTCAGTTCATTGGCGTCCATGACGCTTCTTCCTTTCAACATCACCGGAGAGCCCCTGTTGCCCAGGGCCACCCTGATTCCGGTGGAGTTTCGTGATGAAGGCCTGCGCATACAGGCTCAGGCGCAGGTTTGCAACCTTTTTCGAGGCTGCCTGAAAATGAACGGCCCCGCCGATCGCTCGGCGGGGCCGCTAATGTAGAGATCGCCGTGGCGCTCTCGTTTTACCAGTCTTCGCGAGCGACGATCCGGGTCAGGACCGGCAGCTTCATAGCGCCAAGACGCAGGGCTTCGCGAGCGATGGTATCGCTGACGCCATCGATCTCGAACATGATCCGGCCGGGATGGACGCGCGCCGCCCAGAAGTCGACAGAACCCTTGCCCTTACCCATCCGCACTTCCGTCGGCTTCGACGAAACCGGCACGTCCGGGAAGATCCGGATCCAGACCCGGCCCTGACGCTTCATGTGGCGGGTGATCGCGCGGCGGGCCGCTTCGATCTGGCGGGCCGTCACGCGCTCCGGCTCGGTGGCCTTCAGCGCGAAGGATCCAAAGTTCAGGTCAAATCCGCCCTTGGCTTCGCCATGGATCCGGCCCTTGTGCTGTTTGCGGAACTTCGTCCGTTTCGGTTGCAGCATCTTTTCTACTCCTTACCGGGCGTCGCGGCGCGGACCGCGAGGGGCCGGACCTTCCTGAGCCTCGGCAGTGCGGCGATCATGGGCCTGGGGATCATGTTCCATGATCTCGCCCTTGAAGATCCACACCTTCACACCGATGATCCCGTAAGGGGTCGTGGCTTCGGACAGTGCATAATCGATGTCGGCGCGCAGCGTGTGCAGCGGCACGCGGCCTTCACGATACCATTCGGTCCGCGCGATCTCGGCGCCGCCAAGACGGCCGGCGACGTTGACGCGGATACCCAGGGCACCCATGCGCATCGCGTTCTGAACCGAGCGCTTCATCGCACGACGGAACGAGACACGACGCTCAAGCTGCTGGGCGATCGACTCGGCAACCAGCTGAGCATCGACTTCGGGCTTGCGCACTTCGACGATGTTCAGGTGCAGTTCGCTGTCGGTGAAGTTCGCCAGCTTCTTGCGCAGGGTCTCGATATCCGCACCCTTCTTGCCGATGATGACACCGGGACGCGCGGCATGGATGGTCACGCGGCACTTCTTGTGGGGGCGCTCGATGATGACGCGGCTGACGCCGGCCTGCTTGGCTTCCGTGTGGATGAAGTCCCGGATCTTCAGGTCTTCAAGCAGCAGGTTGCCATAGTCCTTGTCGTCGGCGTACCAGCGGCTGTCCCAGGTGCGGTTGACCTGGAGGCGCATGCCGATCGGATTGACCTTCTGACCCATTACGCTTGCTCCTCGACTTGGCGCACCTTGATGGTGATTTCCGAAAACGGCTTCATGATCTTGCCGAAGCGGCCACGTGCCCGCGGACGGCCACGCTTCATCACCAGGTTCTTGCCGACCCAGGCTTCGGCGACGACCAGGTTGTCGACGTCCAGCCCGTGGTTGTTCTCGGCGTTCGCGATGGCCGACTGAAGGCACTTCTTCACGTCGCCTGCCACACGCTTGTGCGAGAAGGTGAGGTCGGCCAGAGCCTTGTCGACCTTCTTGCCACGGATCAGCTGAGCCACCAGGTTCAGCTTCTGCGGCGAGGTGCGAAGCATCTTCGTCTTGGCGAAGGCCTCGTTCTCCGCCACGCGGCGCGGATTGTTTTCCTTACCCATGACGATTACTTCCTCTTGGCTTTCTTGTCCGCGGCATGACCATAATAGGTTCGCGTGGGCGAATATTCACCGAATTTCTGACCGATCATCTCTTCGCTGACGGCAACGGGGATGTGCTTGTGCCCGTTGTAGACCGCGAAGGTCAGACCGACGAATTGCGGCAGGATAGTCGAGCGACGCGACCAGATCTTGATGACTTCGGACTTGCCCGATTCACGGACCTTTTCCGCTTTCTTGAGCACATAGGCGTCAACAAAGGGGCCCTTCCAAACAGAACGTGCCATAGGTTAACGCCCCTTCTTCTTCGCGTGGCGCGAACGCAAGATGTACTTGTCGGTCGCCTTGTTGCTGCGGGTCTTCTTGCCCTTGGTGTCTTTACCCCAGGGCGTGACCGGCGTGCGGCCACCCGACGTGCGACCTTCACCACCACCATGCGGGTGGTCGATCGGGTTCATAGCGACACCGCGAACGCTCGGGCGAATGCCCTTGTGGCGATTACGGCCGGCCTTGCCGAGGTTCTGGTTCGAATGGTCGGCGTTCGACACGGCACCAATGGTGGCCATGCATTCCTGGCGAACCAGACGCAGTTCGCCCGAGGACAGGCGGATCTGGGCATAGCCACCGTCACGGCCCACGAACTGGGCATAGGTGCCAGCCGAGCGCGCGATCTGGCCACCCTTGCCGGGCTTCAGCTCAACGTTGTGGACGATCGTGCCGATCGGCATGCCGCTGAAGGGCATGGCGTTGCCGGGCTTCACGTCGACCTTGCTGCCGGCGACGACCTTGTCACCGACCGCCAGACGCTGCGGAGCCAGGATATAAGCCTGCTCGCCGTCTTCGTACTTCACCAGTGCGATGAACGCAGTCCGGTTGGGGTCGTACTCGATCCGCTCGACCGTCGCGGTCAGGTCGAACTTGGTGCGCTTGAAATCGACGATGCGATACAGGCGCTTCGCACCACCGCCCTTGCGGCGCATGGTGATCCGTCCGGTGTTGTTCCGACCGCCCTTCTTGGTCAAACCCTCGGTGAGGGCCTTGACCGGGCGACCTTTCCAAAGCTCCGAACGGTCGATCAGAACCAGCCCGCGCTGGCCAGGCGTCGTCGGTTTGTACGACTTCAATGCCATCTTTCTGTCTTCCGTTGCTTTGGACCAGGGTGGTCCGTTTCAGTCAAAGAAGGCGGCCCCGGAACATGCCCGGGGCCGCAAGATCGCGCCCGGTTATCAGAGACCGGTCGAGACGTCGATAGTGTTTCCCTCTTCAAGGGTCACATAGGCTTTCTTGACGTCGCTGCGACGGCCCAACTGGCCGCGGAAGCGCTTGGTCTTGCCTTTGGTGATGGTGGTATTGACCGCCTTCACCTTCACGCCGAACAAAGCCTCGACCGCCTGCTTGATCTGCGGCTTCGAGGAGTCCTTGGCGACCTGAAAGACGACGCCGTTGTTTTCGGACGTCATGGTCGCCTTCTCGGTGATGATCGGCTTGACGATCACGTCGTAATGTTCAACTTTCGCGCTCATTTCAAACGAGCCTCCAGAGCTTCGACACCAGCACGCGTGATCACCAGCGTGTCGCGCTTGAGGATGTCATACACATTGGCGCCCATCGACGGCAGGATATCCACGCCTTCGATGTTGCGGGCTGCACGGGCGAAGCCTTCGTTGACTTCGGCACCATCGATCACCAGCACACGCTTCCAGCCGTTCTCACGAACGGCCTTGGCGACGGCAGCGGTCTTGGCATCAGCGAGGTTCAGATCCTCGATGATCACCAGCTCGCCAGCCGTGGCTTTCGCCGACAGCGCATGACGCAGACCCAGGGCGCGGACCTTCTTCGGCAGATCGAAAGCGTGCGAACGCGGGGTCGGACCCTTGTAAACGCCGCCGTGACGGAAGATCGGGGCCTTCTTGGAACCGTGACGTGCGCCGCCGGTGCCCTTCTGGCGATAGATCTTCTTGGTCGAGTAGCTGACGTCCGACTTGCCCAGCACCGAATGGGTGCCGGCCTGCGCCTTGGCGCGCTGCCAGCGCACAACGCGCTGCAGGATGTCGCCACGCGGCTCCAGCCCAAAGACGTCATCGGCCAGCTCGATCGACCCGGCCTTGCCGGAATCCAGCTTGATCACATCAAGTTTCATCACTTGTCTCCTTCCGGCGCGGCGTCAGCGTCCGAAGCGGTCGAGGCTTCGGCGTCCTGCAGAGCGGCTTCCTGCTCGGCAGCAGCGGCTTCTTCGGCAGCCTTGCGGGCGGCTTCTTCCTCGGCGGCAGCCTGAGCGGCAGCTTCCTCGGCCAGACGCTTGGCTTCCTCGCCGGCCGACTTCAGCGCGGCAGGATAGATCACGTTGTCGGGCGTGGTCTTCTTGACCGCGTCCTTGATCGTGACCCAGCCACCTTTCGAGCCCGGAACCGAACCCTTGACCATGATCAGGCCACGGTCAGCGTCAGTGCGGACGACCTGCAGGTTCTGCGTGGTGACGCGAACGGCACCCAGGTGACCCGCCATCTTCTTGCCCTTGAACACCTTGCCGGGGTCCTGGCACTGGCCGGTCGAACCATGCGAACGGTGGCTGATCGACACACCGTGCGAAGCGCGCAGACCGCCAAAGTTGTGACGCTTCATGGCGCCCGCAAAGCCCTTACCGATCGAGGTGCCGGCGATGTCCACATACTGACCTGCGAAATAGTGGTCAGCCGTGATCTCTTCACCGACATTGATCAGGTTTTCTTCAGCCACGCGGAATTCGGCGATCTTGCGCTTGGGCGCGACCGAGGCCTTGGCGAAGTGACCGCGCATCGCGGCGGTCGTGCGCTTGGCCTTGGCGACTCCGGCGCCCAGCTGGACGGCGGTATATCCGTCAACAGCGGCGGTACGCTGCGCGACGACTTGCAGACCGTCCAGTTGCAGGACAGTGACGGGAACCTGACGGCCATCCTCAAGGAACAGACGCGTCATGCCCAGTTTCTTGGCGATTACACCAGTACGCAACATGATCAGCCTCCTCAGACCTTGATCTCGACGTCCACGCCGGCGGCGAGGTCGAGCTTCATGAGGGCGTCAACGGTCTGCGGGGTCGGATCGACGATGTCCAGCAGACGCTTGTGCGTGCGGATCTCCCACTGGTCGCGCGACTTCTTGTCGATGTGCGGACCACGGAGAACCGTGAATTTCTCGATCTTGTTGGGCAGCGGGATCGGGCCGCGAACGGTCGCGCCGGTGCGCTTGGCCGTGTTGACGATCTCCTGGGTGCTGGCGTCCAGCACGCGATAGTCAAAGGCCTTCAGCCGGATCCGGATATTCTGGCTTTGCATTTCACTTCCCTCTTCGGGGAGTTCCAGTCGAGAGGCTGACGGCGCACCATGCAACGCCAGCGTCGGACCGTAAAATAAGAGCAGGCCGCCATTGATGGCGGCCCCGCACAAGGCAACCGATTCTCAGCGGATCGGCAGCGATGGTCGGCTCATGCACCAAATGCGGCGGGTCGTCAAGACCCTTGGTCCTGCGCCGCTGGCGCCATGACGCGCAACCGGGCCCTGGCCTGCGGCCGCGACAGCCTCGTTTTGATCATGTCGAGGGCGACGGCCAGCAGAACCGACCCGATGATCCCGCTTGCAGCCAAACCATGGCTTGAGAACCCCAGACGGTCGGCAATCATCAGGATCAGCCAATGGCACAGATAAACGGACAGAGAGATCCGCGCGCACCAGTCGGACAGCCGGGTGGCAGGAAGGTGGACGGACAGGCACGCGATGCCCATCAAGGTGCCCAGGCCGATCGTCAAGTTGTCAGGACTGTCTCGAAGCGTCCCCATCACCGCCATGACGACGCCGAGCGACACCAGGGACAGGAGACCGGACCTGAAGAAGGCCACGCCCAGCAGCGCAGGGACAAGCCCGAAGAGCCATTGGGGCAAGGGCGTCATTCCCTGAGGGTCCAGACTGCCGACCAGTAATGCTGCGGCGACCGGTGCCGCCAATGCCGTTGCGGGCGCCTTCAGGAATGGCACGATCACCGCCACGAAAAACGCAAATGGAAGAAACCACAAGTGAATTGCCGTTCCCGTCAGGATCATGTCGGCCTGCACCCAGCCCAGGATCGCTTGACGGTTTATCAGAGCCAGCACCACATTGACGATGCCGTAGATGACCGACCAGACCAGAAAGGGTTGCAGCAGCAGCAGCGCCCGCCGTCCCAACCTGACCTGTGACGGCCGGCCGAGAAGAACCAGGAAGAAGGGCATTGCCAGATAGGCGATTCGATCGCCTGGTGCTTGGCTGTGATACCAGACGACGCCGAATGCAGCCAACAGCCGCACGTAGTCGACAAAACCATTGCGCAAGGGCGGGATACTCATGAACACACGACATCGAGGCAATAACATCACCTTGTGAGTTCAGGAAAGAAATTCTGCTGCTGAACATCCTTTGCGGCCTTGAAAGGGGTGCCAGCGAGGCTGCAACTCCGTCAGCGTCAAGAACAGCCTGACCTGTTCAGTCTGGGCCATGAAAAAAGGCCGCCTCTGGGGCGGCCTTTTCTGGTCTGTGAGGGCTGAACGGCGCGGGGCCGTTCGTGGCGCGATCACTCGAGGATCTTGGAGACGACGCCGGCGCCGACGGTGCGGCCGCCTTCGCGGATGGCGAAGCGCA
>VGDE01000028.1 GCA_016869875.1 Alphaproteobacteria bacterium | reverse complement strand
TATCGATCTTTCAGCGCCGGGTGTGGATGTCTGGACAGCGGCCTCGATCCGGGGCGTGCGGACAAAGACCGGCACCTCCTATGCCGCCCCCTTCGTGACGGCTGCGGCTGCCCTCTGGCTGCAGGCCGAGCCGGGCTTGTCACCGGCTGATCTTGTCCAGCAGATGACGGAGCGGGCAGACGATCTGGGAGCGCCGGGCCATGACCCGATCTTCGGGGCCGGGCTTCTGACCGCGCCACCGCCCTGCCAGGCTGCGGGCGCACCTGCCACATCGCCCGCAAGCGCCGAATGACCGGCATCCCAATAGGTGCAGTAGCCGCAGCTGCACCAGACGATGTCCAAAGCCCAGAACGGCGACAGCCTGATCGAGACGATCTACGTCATAACCTGAACTGGACAGGAACCGGAGGCTTCCCCCGCGCAACGCCCGATACTGCCGATGCCGATCATGGTCAGTCTCTTGATAACATTTGTAGCCGTTTGGTGTGTCGGCAGCTAGGGTCAGTCCCTGTAGGCGCACGCCTTGTGCTGCTTGCTCATCAGCCGCGTGTGGCCAGACGTGCCGCCCGGGCGGGTGTCGATCTGCAGCTTTCCGGCCATACGCATGGCGGCATGGCCATGGGGCTCAGGCGGCTCGTCGCGAGCCTGAACGGCGGCTTCGTCTCCGGCCTCTATCAGGTAGGCGATATGCAGCTCCATGTCAGCAATGGCACTGGGTACACACCGGGCTTCGCCTTTCGCTTCGCCGTTCCGTCGCAGATGACGTTGATCATCCTGCGTTCGGAATAGCAAACGGGAAATCCTCTACGTTTTGTTGGAGAACTCATGTTGCCGGAAGGGGTTCTGTCGCAAACCGTACGGCGTGGGACAGGAGGCCAGCAACTTCCTCGGCTTCAGGCGGCGAGTTGACAGAACTGCTGAAAGGGACATAGCTCGGGCGTGAACTGGCCTTTGCGGATCATGTTCACCAGCTCGATACCTGCGATGGTCGACGCGGCTGACATGAAGCTCTTGAAGCCCAGCATCGGCATCACCCGGCGCTTGATGAAGCGGTGGTCTTGCTCGACCATGTTGTTCAAGTACTTGATCCGCACCATCTGGATCGGGATTGGGCAGCCAAACCGCTTCAACATACTTTTGATGTCCTTGATGCCTTGGGTGTTGGCGGCGCTCCTGTCGATCACGATCCTGCGGGTAAGGCCGTTCACGTCCATCGCGCGGGCGAGAAATCTGGTGGCTGCCCTTGTTCCGGCGCTTCGACAGCAGGAAGTCCAGCGTTTTTCCGACCTTATCCACGGCGCGATAGAGATGGACCCACTGGCCTTTCACCTTGATGTACGTCTCATCCATCCGCCAGGATCTGTCAGGGGGCCGCTTGCGCCGGCGTGCATCTTCCGCGAGTTAACCGGCATTGCGCTTTACCCACCGATTAAGCGTGGCATGATCGACCCTGACACCTCGCTCGGCCATGATCTCCTCAAGGTCACGGCAGGAAACGCCGTAGCGCAGTGAGACAGAAGACCGCGTGCAGCATGATGTCCTTAGGGAAGTGGGCACCTTTGAACGAGATCGTCATCACATCCTCCCCATCATGCCGCTCTGCTCAACCGAGCGTAGCTCAGGCTGAAGCATCAGCAAAATTTGCGACACAGCCTGCAGCCTGTGCCAGACACTGCGCGAGACGTTCTGCACCTCGACCTTCGAACATGAGGCCGCTGAACCGGGGCAACTTGAAGAGATCTCTCCCTCATCCCCCAGATGTGGTATTCTGCATCGGCGACGGGCCGTGTTCAGTGACACGAGCGGCCTTCGCCAAAGTCCATGTGTTCACAGTGTGCAATCCGACCAACAACAGAGTTGCAGGAACGGAGAAAGAGTATGAATGTTAGCCAGTTCAAAGCTGCCATCGCCAACATGGCTGATGCTGATCTTCGCGAGGCTCTCGATGCCATTGGTCGCGCGCGTGACCATGCGGCGCAGCTGAAGATCAGCGCGCGCCTGCCGGAATGCGCCGCCTTTGGAGCGATCGCGCGGGACCTTGATTACAGCCTGGGCATCATCCGCCGGTCTGCACCCGAAGACCCTGCCGCCGAGGACAGGGATGCGGAGGAGCTGCCAACTGCCGCGCTTGTCACCTTCGACATCAGTAACGGCCGAGAGACAGCCACCAGGCCTTGAGCTCTCGTGAAAAGCTGGCAGCGTAATAGCGAGGACCAGCCCTGTGGCGCGCCAAGTAGCACTACCACAAATGCAACATGCGGGTGCGTGGAAACACCAAGGGCATAGGCAGGTTCAGAGCGAGCGCCTGGGGCGGTGGAACAGCAGCCGAAAGCCGGTCGTGCCACTCATGCCCTCGCCCACTCCTCCATCTCCCCTGCCAAAGCCTCCACAAGTTCCCCTGCCGGAAGCGCGCGCGCCCGTGCGGCCTGCGCGCCCGCCCACTGCGCCCCGTAAGCCGTGGCGCCCCTGGCCTTGGCGGCGGTGGAGAGCGCCTTGGCCAGATCATAGGCGCAGGGATAAGGCGGTATGGCGGCCGGTGCGATGTCCTCAGCCCATTGGGTGAGCGCATTGCTGAGGCAGCGGGCCGGGCGGCCGGAGATGGCCTGCGTCATGACCGTGTCGCCGCCAAGGGCAAGCCGGTCGCGGTAGCCGGCATCCGCCGCGCTTTCCGGGCAGCCAATGAAGGCGGTGCCCAGTTGCGCCGCCGCGGCACCCCGCTCCAGCATGCGGCCGATGTCCCGCCCGTCCATGATCCCGCCCGCGGCAATGATCGGCAGGCTCACCTCGCTCAAGAGGGCGCGCAGCAGGTCGCTGGTCGAGAGCCGCGCGTCCGGCCCGGCCGGATCGAAGAGGCCACGATGCCCTCCTGCCTCCCACCCCTGTGCAACGACCGCGTGAAACCCGGCCGCCTCGATGGCGCGGGCCTCGGCCGGTGAGGTGGCGCTGGCGATCAGCACCAGCCCCGCCACACGCAGCGCCTCGATCTGGTCGGGGCGCGGCAGGCCCAGATGGAAGCTCACCACGTGCGGGCGCAGCTGGAGAACAAGTTCGAGGTAGGCGTCGGTGTCGCGAAAGCTGGTGTAGAGGTCCCGGAGTTCGGTGGGCGGCTCCGCCTCGAACCGCGCAAAGAGCGGCGCCATGCGCTGGATCCAGGCCGCCTCCAGCGCCGGGTCGCGCTGTGGTCGCGCGTGGCAAAAGAAGTTCACGTTGAAGGGGGCAGATGTCCGATGCTGCACCTCGGCCATGGCCTGCCGGGCGGCTTCCGGGCTGGAGGCGCAGAGGCCCAGTGCACCCAAGGCGCCGGCGGCCGAGACGGCCGCGGCCATGGCGGGCGTGGCCACCCCTGCCATCGGCGCCTGAAGGATGGGTAGCTGGACCTGAAGCAGGTCCAGAAGCTCGGTCGTGGCGGTCATCGGGGGATCCTCCCGGCACAGACTGGGCGAAGAGTCCCGCCAGATCAAGGCTGCAGGATGATCTTGCCAAAGGCTTGGCCGCTCTCCAGATAGCGATGCGCGTCGACGATCCGGTCCAGCGGGAAGATTCGGTCGATGCGTGGCACAAGGTGCCCATCCGCGATGGCCTCTTCGGCAAAGCGCAGAGCCCGGGCCAGGACGTCCGGGTTGCTGGTGACCTCGGAATAGACATAGCCGCGCAAGGACAGGCTGTTGCGCAGCGCCACCTTCAGGGGGAAGGGCGTGGGATCCGGGCTGAGGGCGCCGTGAACCACGATTGTTCCGTGAGGCCGCATGGCCTCGGCAATGGCGGTGATCTGCGGGCCTCCCACGGCATCAAAGGCGACGTGCAGGCCGCCACCTGCCGCGACATCCCCGGTGATCTCCACCAGACGTGCCGCCAGATCCTCGCGATCCGAGGCGATCACCGCCTCGGCCCCGGCCTCCATCATCGCGGGACGCAAGCGCTCGCCGAGGATGGTCGCAACGGGACGTGCGCCGACGGCACGAGCGATCTGGATGGCGGTCAGGCCGACGGAACTGGAGGCAGCGGTGATCAGCACCCATTGCCCCGCCGCCAGCCGGCCGCCTTCGATCAGGGCGCCGTAGGCCGTCAGAAACCCCATCCAGAGCGCTGCGGCCTGGGGCGCATCGAGGCCCGCAGGCTGCCGGACCACATGGCGGGCGGGAAGCGTCAACCAGTCGGCCGCCGTTCCATACTGCGCCATGGAGGCGCCCGGGATCACGTTCACCCGTTCTCCGATGCGGAAGTCTGCCACATCCTCCCCAAGGGCCGTGACGACGCCCGCCGCCTCGCATCCGGAGCGGGCCGGGAAGATCGGTTTCTCCAGGTAGGTCCCTCGCCGGAACATCGCGTCGGCCCGGTTCAGTGCGATCGCTTCGACGCGCAGCTGAACCTCGCCCCGCTGCGGCGCTTGCGGCGGTTCGTGCTCCAGGTGCAGCACCTCCGGACCGCCAAGCTCATGGAAGCGGACGACGCGGCACGGATCGGGCTGAGGCATCATGGTTCCTTTCGCGGCCGGCCGGCGTTGCAGGTGATATGCGAGTCCGGCCGGCCTGCTTTGCCTGACCCTAATGGTTCTGAACCAAGGAGAGAACAGATGGCACATCTCGTCATTGCCATGGGCGCCACACCGCACATGAAGCTGTCGTGTTCGGGGCACGAGTTCACAGCCGTCGATGCTCTCATGGCCTTCGGAAGCCATGTAGCCGCCCATGGTTATCTTGTTCAGCATACCGGCAACGGCCCGTTGAAGGATGTCTGGGGGGAGATCCTCGAAGACCTGTCCCTCTAAGAGGGCTTCCCACCGGAGCCTTACCCTTTCCAGCCTGCAAAAAAGGACGACGCGATGTTCAGCGAGTGGAAACAGGAAAAAGCAACGGCCGCCCTTGTTGATGAGGCGCAGGCTCTTGCGGACAAATTGGCAGCGGCGAAACCGCATTTTGTGGAAGGCTACGCCGCCGCTGCACAGTTCTGGGCAGCCTCCTATCTGGCGGATGGGCAGGACCTTCACGAGTTGATCGACTGGCCGCCCGACGCTGTTGCACGTTTTGCGTCGACCGCGCAGGCCAGGATCGCCGCCCTGCGCAAGGCGCGCGAGTATGACAGCAGCGATGGCCTGGCGATCTGGCTTCACACCGCTCGCGCCGTGACCGAGCCGCGGGTCGCGCCGGCGGTTCGCGTCCTCTGGCAGCATCTGCTGGACGCAGGTCCTAACGCCGACTCCGTGGCTCAGGATCTCATTCAAGAGGCAGGCTTGGAAGCGGATCAAGGCCGCCGTGCCCCAAAGGGCTTTGCCATCTAGGATTGAGGCACGTACCAAGGAACGATCCGGCTCTTTCATTGCTTTCGCTACAACGGCTGATTGCTCCCTTGCTTGAGCGACCGGCAACAAAGCGGCACAGGCAAGGTGGGAGTCAGATGGAAGAGCAAACCGGGACAGCGATCCTTCACGAAATGAAGCGTCAGTCAGAGATAAGCGCTGAGCCTGAGGTGCGGCAGGGCGGCAATCACTTCAGGCTCAACGGGCCGATCGATGTGGACGCCATCGTCATGGCCGCCGCTGGTCCGGTCGTCGGTGGCCCGTGACGTCGGCACCGGTGAATGGCGGATTCAATGGTCCGGCGGGCGGACCGCAATTGGCGAGTCATCCTGCTGACGGGCGCCAGCCCCAAGGGTTGTCGGTCTACAATCCGGCGCGATCAGGACTGCCCCGATGCTATGCATGTCAGCCGTGAGCCGGCGCGTAAGGGGGCCCGCCGTGCCTGCCCATGAAGCATGCACGTCCATGCCAAACCTTTGATCCAGCGCCTGAGCCCCGGCGGAGTCCAAGCCGTTCCCTTCACAGGAGACACGAACATGACGAAGAAAATCTATTGCGCCTTCGGCACCGATATTGACTCGGTAGCTGGCTGGATCGGTTCCTACGGCGGTGGCGACAGCCCGTCCGACATCCAGCGCGGGATCTTCGCCACTGAGGTGGGCGTGCCGCGACTTCTGCGGTTGTTCAAGAAGTTCGACATGCAGACGTCGTTCTTCATTCCCGGCCATAGCCTTGAGACCTTTCCCGATGAGATGAAGATGATTGTGGACGCCGGCCACGAGATCGGCGCACACGGCTATCTGCACGAGAACCCGGTGGCGATGACGCCGAGCCAGGAGGAAGAAGTTCTGGTCAAGTCAATCGAGCTGATCGAGGGACTGACCGGAAAGGCGCCGCGTGGTTACGTCGCACCCTGGTGGGAAATGTCCGCCGTCACAGCCGAGCTTTTGAAGAAGTACGGCTTCACCTACGACCACAGCCAGAGCTATCGCGACTTCCAGCCGCACTATGCCCGCTCGGGCGATGAGTGGAACGTGATTGACTACACGAAAACGGCAAAAGAGTGGATGCGGCCCTTGAAGCGCGGTGGCGAGATCGACCTCGTGGAGATTTCCGCCAATTGGTATGTCGACGATCTGCCGCCGATGCTGTTCATCAAGAAATCCCCCAACAGCCACGGCTTTGTTGATCCCCGGGTGATCGAACAGATGTGGAAGGACCAGTTCGACTGGGTCTACCGCGAGATGGACTACGGCACCTTCGCGATCACGATTCATCCCGACGTCTCCGGGCGCCCGCAGGTGCTGCTGATGCTCGAGCGGCTGATCGAATACATCAACGGTCACGACGGCATCGAATGGGCGCCCTTTGAAACGATCGCCGACGACTTCCGCCGCCGCTATCCGTTCGACGGCGACGCCCGCCCGGAAGTGATCTGACGCATGTGCAGCGCCTGCGGATACCCTGCCGCGCCGGGCCACTGGACGGATGCGGGTGCCGTCACCCCCGGCGACCGGATGCGCAACCGCCTGATCCGGATGACCGTTGTGAACCGGATCCTTGCCCCCTACCGCCTCAACGCGCGGGATGACGGGGTCATTCCCGGCATCCAGCTGTCGAGCGGCTTCGGCGCAACCGTTATCGTTCCCGACCTCGAGGCGCTTTGGATCGAAGCCGCGCGCATGGCCAGGCGGCCCATCGACCCACTGGCCGATGTCTGAAGGGGACGGACGCATCCCCCTGACGATCGTCGGGGGCTATCTCGGTGCAGGCAAGTCGACCTGGCTGCGTCATGCTCTGCATGTGGGCGACTTCGCGCAGGCGCATGTTCTGATCAACGAGGCGGCCGAACTCCCGGTGGATCATCTCCTGCTTGCGGGAGCCGCGGGACTGACCGTGCTGGCGGACGGCTGCGCCTGTTGTGACGGGGCAACACGCTTTGTCGCAGCAATGCGCGACCTTTGCGACAGGAACGTTGCTGCCATCGTCCTGGAAACCAGTGGCCTGTCCGATCCGGCGCGGATTGCCGCGCACATTGCCAACGATGGCGTGCTTGCGCGACGCATCCGCGTGACTGAAACGATCGTCGCGGCAGATGCGTTACACGCCGCAGCACAGATCGGCACCGAACCGCTCTGGCTCCGTCAGATCGAGGCTGCGGACCGGATCGTGCTGACCAAGGTTGACGCGGCCCCACCTCCTCTTCTGGCGCGGCTCGCTGCGACCATGGCTGTTCTGAATCCCGAAGCCGTGGTTTCGGGGGCGGTGCTCGGGTCTGTGGTGGAGCTGCCGGATACCCGGGGTGCCGACCCGCTTCCGGTGCTTCCTGTTTGCGGCAAGAGCGCCCAAATCCGCACGGTACGGCTTGAGGTCCGCGCACAGGCAGAGTGGGCGGCGGTTTCGGCGTGGCTGTCGGCGGTGCTGCAGGCCCACGGCAACACGCTCGTGCGGGTGAAGGGAGTTGTACGGGCACCGGCGGGCAGGCTGCTGCTGCAATCCGTTCGGGGGACCGTACAACCCCCTGAGATCCTTCCCGCAAGCATGACTGTGACAGATGAAGACAACTTCATCGTTCTGATCGGGCGCGATCTGGACGACGATCGGATCAGCCGGTCATTTGCCGTGCTGACTGCCTGAGCGCATCGTTCCCGCATCGCTCCTCAAGCCAAGTAGTGTTGCAACAAAGTTAAAATGTTTCTCGGCGTGCAAAGTAGAAGTGTCCAGGTGCAGTATCGCAGCCTGGCTGGACAGGGCGAAGACTTCATCTATCGCAGCCCTGAACAACCATGCTTTTTTGGTCATTCAGCGGGATGTGGCGCGGCAGCTTCAGCTTTCGCCTTTGCCCTGCGGTCGAGTTTTGAGTTCCGGCCTTCGGTATTGCGTCGGCCGCTCGGGACGTAGGCCGTCGCCTGCTTGCCCGCGCGACGCGGCTTGGGGGCGCCTTGTCCTGTTCCGCTTTGATATGCTCCAGCACTGCATTAAGATGCTTGTTCTCGTTAATCGCCGCGTGCGTGACACGCTGGTTCTTGTCGAAGACGGAGTAAGGCAGCGAGATACCCTGCTAGCGGAACTCCAGGCGGCCATCCGGAAAGGCATAGCTGTCGACGTATTTGCCCACGGGGCCACGCGCGACCTCGTTCTCCTCCAGAATGATCCGCTACCGCTCAAAGGAGAACGCCAACACTGAAGGCATTAAGGACATCAATCGTATGTTGAGGCGGTTTGGCTGCCCAATCCCGATCCAGATGGTGCGGATCAAATACTTGAACAACATGGTCGAGCAACACCACCGCTTCATCAAGCGCCGGGTGAGGCCGATGCTGGGCTTCAAGAGCTTCATGTCAGCCGCGTCGACTATCGCCGGGATTGAGTTGGTCAATGTGATCCGCAAAGGCCAGTTCACGCCCGAGCTACGTCCCTTTCAGCAGTTCTGTCAGCTCGCCGCCTGAAGCCGAGGAAGTTGCTGGCCTCATGTGCCAGGCCGTACGGTTTGCGACTGGACCTCTTATGCATCTCTCCGTCTTGCTGATATCGGGGTCGGTTTTATCAGCTTCAGCTCCGTCTAAACTCTTCTGATGCGGAATGCAGCCAGCACCACATCAAGGCTACCATTTCAGCAGCCAAGCGCCAGCTGCATATTAACCTACTTTTGTAGCATTCACGTCTGCACCGAAAAATGCGACGGTGTGGGTACAATGCGTCGCCAAGGCAGCTGAACCGGGCCTTCACCTCGGCCAAGCACATGGCCGGCATCAGGAAGCCCGCGACACTGCACACGTTGCGGGGCAGCTTTGCCGCCCACCTGCTGGAGGCCAATACCGACGTCCGGGTGATCCAGGTGCTGCTCGGCCACGCCAAACTGACGACCACCGCTCGATACACCCATGTCGCTACGAAGACGATCCGCGATACCGTCAGCCCCTTCGAGATGCTGGCCAGGTTGCAGGATCAGGCGGTGACGCGAAGTCATGGAGTGATCGGACGCCGGGGTGTCCCGGCCGAAGCTGGAGATCGCTGACATCTTCCGCGTCCATGGTTCAGCGTGGCCGCGGGCTAATGCCGGGCATATCAGCCTCTCCCAGCTCAAGGTGATGTCGGCCATCGAGGCCTGCCGGACCGAGGCGCTCGGCGGTCATGTGGCCGTGTGTGGCAAGTGCAGCCACCATCAGGTCGCCTACAACTCCTGCAAGAACCGGCACTGCCCGAAGTGCCAGGGACCGGCGGCGCGCGACTGGATGGCGGCGCGCGCCGAGGACCTGCTGCCCGTGGAATACTTCCACGTCGTCTTCACCCTTCCGGAGGAGATCGCGCGGATCGCCTACTGGAACAAGCGGGCGGTGTATGGGCTGTTGTTCAAGGCATCCGCTGAAACGGTGATGACCATCGCCGCCGATCCCAAGCGCATGGGCGCGCGGGTGGGCATGACCAGCGTGCTCCACACTTGGGGATCAGAGCTGGCACATCACCCCCACGTCCACATGATCGTTCCGGGTGGCGGGTTGTCACTTGAGGGGACGAGGTGGGTTCCCTGCCGGCCCGGGTTCTTCCTACATGTGCGGGTTCTGTCGCGGCTGTTTCGACGCCTGTTTCTGGAGGGGATGAGGGATCTGCACCGGGCCGGTCAGCTGGCCTTTTTCGGCGATCTGGCGGAGCTGGCCCGCGCGGACACCTTCACAGCCTGGCTCGCCCCGTTCCGCAAAACCGAATGGGTGGTCTATGCCAAACCGCCCTTCGGAGGACCCGAGGCCGTGCTGGCCTACCTGAGCCGCTACACCCACCGCGTCGTCATTTCCAACGCGCGCCTGGTCAGCGCCGATGCCCAAACCGTCGCCTTCCGATGGAAGGACTACCGCATCAAATCTGGCAACCGCCAGAAGGTCATGCGGCTGGCCACGCCCGAGTTCATCCGTCGCTTCCTGATCCATGTCCTGCCAGATGGCTTCCACCGCATCCGGCACTACGGCCTGCTGGCCAACGCGACCCGCAAGGCCAACATCACGAAGATCCGTGCCTTGCTTTGCGTCCAGCGCCTGGACCTACCCGCCACGCAGGGACACCAAGCTGAGATCATCCCAGTCACCTTGCGCGAGCCGTGCCCCTGTTGCGGCGGCTCCATGCGCATCATCGAGATCTTCCGCCGCGGGCAAAAACCGATGTCGCGCGCACCTCCGAGGGAGCAGGCAGTATGACACACCGCCGTCGTCCGTCACAAAACAGCACCGGCTGTGCCTCGAAGAGCCGGCCGGGCCCGCATGCGCTTATCGTTCCTCGGCACGACACACGGCGGCGATCAAGGCGCAACCAGAAGCTTTTGGGATCATCGAGCAAGCTTGCGCTCGTCCCAGGCGCCATGCGAAGCTTGAGCCGCACTCCTGACGAAGCCGTCGTCCCAACCGTCTGCGCACTTTCCCCATAGAACGATCCAAGACCCCCGCGGCTTCCTCCTTGGGAGGTCTTCCAACGCGGGTCGTGGTCGCACATCACCGCCACCGTTATGCCGCGACCCGCATCAGAAAACCTTCACCAAAGCCGACAGTCACAGATGACGCAGCGAAGGGTCGCCTCGCCCATTCCTGCCGCCCACAGCTGTTGCGATGCTGCAAGGGGGCTTCCGAAAACCAGTCGTTCAGGCGTGGCGCGACATGTCTCGTCACGTGAGTCACAGGCTTGATCCCGAGACATTGCATCTGAAGACGGTGCACATCGCACCGCCTTCAAATGTGCGTCCTCAGAATGCCGTCGCTTCGCCATCTCCAGGGGTAAGCAGCTTCTCTGCAAATCCCTCACGTGTCGCGAACGCCCGCAGTTCGGCCCGCGTCAGAACGCAGTGATTGATCGCCTCCATGTGCGAGGCGATCAGAAGCGCCTCGGGGGCGGCCTGGTGTACGCGCAGGACATCTTCGGTACCCATGATGATCGCGCCATCAATGCCCTGGACCATCGCGTAGCCCGCATTCAGGATCGCCACGTCAGGCTCATGTCTGGACAAGGCTGCAGCGACATCGTCGTTCCAGATCGTGTCCCCCGCGAGATAGATTGTCTTCTCGCCGGTGCGGCGGAACACCACGCCGCAAACCTCGCCCAATACCTCTGCCATCACGGCATAATGCGCCTCCGTTCCGTGGCGGCCGCCGGTCTTGATCAGGTGGACGCCGTTGAACTGGGTGCTGTCTGTCAGCACGCGTACATCGCTGAAGCCTTGGCCACGGATCACCTCGGCATCGGCATCGTTCTGCACAAAGATCGGCAGATCCTTGTCCAGCGCGTCGCGCGCGGCCTGGTCCCAGTGATCTTCATGCAGGTGAGTGACGATCACGGCATCGACGTCGATGAGATTGGCAAGCGGCAGGGGCAGATGCACCATCGGGTTGGCTTCATGAGCGTTGGCCGTGCCCGGAAAGCCAGGGAAAGCATGGCGCTCGGCCAGCATCGGATCAACGAGGAAGCGGACGCCGCCATAGTCGATCCGTAGCGTGGCGTTGCGGATCTGAGTGATCGTGCTGCCGCCTTCCGAACCGGCCCCGGCTTCCTGAGCTGAAGCAGGAATGGCGCCCGCGGCAAGGGCCGAGGCGGATAGTGCAAGCATGTGCCGACGTGTGGTCATGTCTTCTCTCCTTCGGCCTGTTCAGCGCGCAATGAAATCGTCGGTCGAGACGACCTCGCCATAGGCAAAGGCGAAGGCCGACATCATCGCGGCGTGAACATGGGCGGCGGGCACGCTTGCGCCGTTGAATTCCAGTTCGCGGCTGGCGCAGGCGTCATGAACGGTGACGGTGCGGTAGCCGAGATCATTGGCCGCGCGGACGGTCGCGTCGATGCACATGTGGCTCATGGCGCCGACGACCACCACTTCCTCGATCGCCTTCTCTTCGAGCAGGCCCTTGAGGCCAGTCTCGCGGAAGGAGTTCGGGTAGTTCTTGGTGATGACCGGCTCATCCTCAGCGGGAGCGACGGCCGTAGCGATCGCAGCCTCGTTTGATCCGGGAAGGAAGACCGGCCCGCCGGGCATCTCGTGCCGCACGTTCACGACCAGATCGCCGGCCTTGCGTGCATGGGCAATGACGCGGGCGGCATTTGCCGCGGCGTCCTCGATGTTCTCCAGCGGAAGGCCACCATCCGGCCAGTATTCGTTCTGCAGATCAACGACGATAATCGCGCGCTTGGACATGGCTGCACCTTTCAGGAACTGGGTTTCTTGATCTTAACCTGGTGCGTGGCCATCTCTTCTGCCAGCGGCACAATCGACACAAACAGGGGCGATACCGACAAATGGACGAGATCAGGGTCGGCATCGTTCTTTATCCCGGCGTCCAGCTGTCCGCAGCGACGGGGCTGACGGACCTCTTTCATATCGCCCGGCAGATTGCGGCAGAGCAGGGCTCGCCCCGCTTGCGGGTGCACGACATCCACCCGAACGTTCCCGCCGAGCCGGCAGCCGATGTCCCATGCGATGTCCTGATCCTTCCGCCGTCGCTTCAGCCGCCGATCCAGCCTGATGCTGCGGCCTCGTGGGCGCACTGGCTACGAGAGCGTCATAGCGAGGGAACTGTGCTCGCCTCCGTCTGTGGTGGTGCCTTTTTGCTGGCGGAAACGGGGCTGCTGAAGGAACGCACGGCCACCACACACTGGACCTATGTCCAGGCTTTCCAGGATCGTTTTCCTGACGTAGTGCTGGACACTGACCGCCTTATCATCGACGGCGGCGACATCATCTCGGCCGGGGGGCTGATGTCCTGGATTGATCTCGGCCTCAAGCTGGTCGAGCGGTTCCTGGGACCCGTGGTGATGGCGCAGACGGCGCGGATGATGCTGGTGGACCCACCGGGGCGCGAGCAGCGCTACTACAGCGGTTTCGTTCCACGGTTGACCCACGGCGACGCGGCGGTGCTGAAGGTTCAGCATCACCTGCAGGCAACGGAGGGCCGGGAGGCGCGCCTTGCGACGCTGGCGGATCAGGCCGGGCTGGAAGAGCGCACGCTGCTGCGCCGTTTCCAGAGGGCGACGGGCCTGACCACGACCGACTATGCGCAGCGGCTGCGGGTCGCCAAAGCGCAGGAGCTTTTGCAGTTCGGCCGTCTGCCGGTGGAGCGCGTGGCTTGGGAGGTCGGCTATACCGACGCCGGGTCGTTCCGCAAAATCTTCCACCGGATTGTTGGCTTGACGCCCGGCGAGTACCGGCAGCGGTTCAACGCGTGACGCGTGACGCGGTCCGCTTGGATCGCAAGTTCGAGGGGATGAATGGCCGCTTTCGCCCGACTGCTGCGCTCGTCATGCCGCACCAAGCTGGCGGTAACGCGGCTGCTATGCGGGACCTTTCCGCCGCTTGCTGCACGTGCAGCATTATAGGCATTTTCCAAACGCAGCAGTCGTGGAGCGTGGGAAAGGAAACCCTTGCATTGCGGCAGTGGAAGATGCCGCTCAAACAGGAAGCAGACATTCAGCTGTGGTCGCTTACGGGGCATGTCAGCGCCAAGGAAGGTTGTGTCTCTGGCACCGTCATCAGCAACTGAACGAGCGCCGTGTGGATCGGCAGACGGCTAAAGAGCCGTTGCGAGAGGATTTGAATCTACGGCGACATCCATGCTGAGCAGCAGGAACGAGAGCGTCTTGCCGTGTGCATCAAGGCAGAGCGCGGTGTTCACGCCGCCCTCGAGCGCGTCCTCAACCACGAAGTTCATCGCGCCGAGCGACGGCATCAGGTAGCGCCGCACCGCGCTGGCGCCGCGATGGGCGAACAGCGCCAGCACGCGCGCCTCCGTCACCTCCCGGACCAGCAGGTCCCAGTTCTCGCGGTCATGGGCAATGAGGCTGACGTTCAGGCGATTGCCCTTGTCGCCTGTGCGGGCGTGAGCAAGGCGGTGCAGCGGAACGGTGGTCATGCCAGCGCCTCTTCAAGGATTGCAAAATGGGCGTGAACTTTCTCGCGCGCAATCATGCGGCTGCGGGTGACGATGCGCGGAGTGACCTGGATGCGAACGCCACCGCCACCTGCGGGGCCGCAGCAATAGAGCGCGCCGACCTCCTGGCAGGCGGCGCGCACCGTCGCCTCGTCGCCACCGAAGGCGAAGTGCGCGCGGTAGTCGCCGGAGCCTGAGGCCGCCCCGCCCTGCCGCAAGCTGGCGCTGTCGTCGTCGAAGACGCTGACCGCGCCGAGGATATCAGCGCGTAGGCGCGGCTTCAGCCCCCGGATCGCCAGGCGCTCACGGATGGTGCAGACGGCCAGTTCGGCGCGGGCCAGGGCATTGGGACCGGCATAGGAAATGCCTGCCTCGCCCAACCATTCCCCTGGATAGCTGACAGTCGCCTTCAGACGTGGGGGCGCGGGGCGGCCGCGGGCGCCGGTGACGCGGACGCGATTGGGGGCGAGCTGTTCCAGCCGCACGCCGGTCACGTCCAGCGTGACATCGGGGGTGAGGTAAGCGGCGGGATCGTGGATCTCGTAGAGCAACTGCTCGGTCACCGTAGCGATGTCGATCCGTCCGCCAGTCGCCGGAGGCTTCATCAGGACCGCTGCTCCGTCAGCCATGACTTCGGCGATGGGAAAGCCGATCCGGGCCATGTCCGGGACGTCCTTGACGCCAGGATCGGCAAAATAGCCACCCGAGACTTGGCTGCCGCACTCCAGCAGATGTCCGATCAGCGTTCCTGCCGCGATCCGGTCAAGGTCGTCCCAATCCCACCCGAAATGCGCGACCAGCGGCCCAAGTGCCAGTGCCGGATCGGCTACGCGGCCCGTCACCACGACCTGTGCGCCCGCGTGGATGGCCTCCGCAATGCTGCGGGCTCCGAGATAGACATTGACCGCGAGGGGGGCGGCCACCGGCGTCGGCAGGCCGGCATCGCCCTCCCACAACTCACTTTCTTCGAAGGCCGGGTCGCCCAACATGTCGTCGCCCGTCACCACGGCAATGCGGGGTGCCAGCCCATGCGCCTGCGCCAGCTTCGCCACCGCCTTCGCTGCAGCTTGCGGATTGGCGGCGCCGAAATTGCCGACGATGGTAATGCCAGCCTTGAGGGCAGGAGCGAGGATCGGGGCAAGAAACTGCTCCAGCAGCGGCTCGTATCCTTTTGAAGGATCGGCTTGGCGCGCCACTTGGCCAAGCGCGAGGGTGCGTTCGCCGAGGGTCTCAAAGATGATCGCCCCGCCGCGCCCCTCGGCGGCAATGGCCGCGATGACGGGAATGGCTGCATCCACGCGATCGCCGGAGAAGCCTGCGCCGCTGCCGATCAGGAAGGGTTGTCCGCTCATGGCTTGGTCCTTGTTCTGGAGGTCATCGGCTTCACGCGTCCTGCGTCCGCTGGCGACGACCCAGCATCCAGGCACCGATTAACAGCGTCAGGGCAGCGACAGGCCCTGCCGGGTGGGGCCAGATGGCCAGCGCGATTGCGAGGATGAAGATGCCCGCATCAAGCGCCCGGTGCCCCAGCATCCGCGAACCCGACAACAGGCCAGGGATCGCGAGAACCAGCACCAGGCCTGAAATCGCGGCCTCGGCAATGGCGAGGGTGCCGCCCTGCATGATCATGCCAGGATAGAGCAGCAGCATGAACGGCACGACGTAGGTGACGGCGCCGAGGCGCACCGCCTCGACTGCGGCGCTGGTCCAGGGGGTTTGCGCAATGCCTGCGCCGACAAAGACGGCGACGCAAACCGGCGGCGTGATGACCGAGATGGTCGCAAAGTAAAAGACGAAGAGGTGTGCGGCCAGAGGATCGACGCCCACTGCGGTCATGGCAGGCGCCAGAACGGCGGCGACCAGCACATAAGCGGCCGTGGTGGGCAGACCCATCCCCATGATCAGGCAGACAAAGCCGACGACCAGCGCGACCAGCGCCACGCTGTCGCCCGCGAGTGTCACGATCAGCGACGAGAGCGTGACCCCGATCCCCGTCAGGTTGATCATCGAGACCAGCACCTGCGCACCCGCCAGCAACACCCCGATGATGACGAGGCCCTTGCCAGCATCAACCAGTCCTTCAAGGATGCGGCTTGCCATGTCCCGAGCGGGCATCTGCCCAGCCTGTGTGACGACGAAGGCAACCAGAAGACCCATGATCCCGTAAAAGGCCGAGGTCGCGATAGAGCGGCCGAGCCAGATGCCGAGGCCGAGCCCGCCGAGTGCGGCGACAATAGGCAGCACGCGGCGCGGCGCCAGGATCAGACGCCATTCGGGCAATTCGGCTTCGGGGACGATGGCCAAGCCGCGGTGCAGCGCGACCAGATGGACGGTGACGAAGACCGCCAGGTAGAACAGCACAGCCGGAATGATTGCGGCCATCATCACCGTCACATAGGGAATGCCCAGGATCTCGGCCATGACAAACGCGGCGGCGCCCATGATCGGCGGCGCGATCTGCCCGCCGGTCGAGGCGACGGCCTCGACAGCCGCTGCGAAGGGTCGCGGATAACCAAGGCGCACCATCATCGGGATGGTGAAGTTGCCCGTGGTGGCGACATTGGCGACCGCCGAACCCGAGATCATCCCGAAAAGCCCGCTGGAGATGGTGGCGATCTTGGCCGCTCCGCCGGGCTGGCGCCCGCCAAGACGCATAGCCAGGTCCATGAAGGCTTGCCCGCCGCCGGAATGCAGCAGCAACGCGCCGAAAAGCACGAAGGCCGCGATGACGGTTGCCGCTACCCCGGTCAGCATCCCCCAGATGCCCAAATCGCCGAGGAAAACGGTCTCGGTCACGAATTCGATATCGAACCCGCGATGGCCGAGCGCGCCAGGAAGACTGCCCCCCAACAAAGCATAAGCGAGGCCGAGCGTCACGAGGATCGGGAAGATCAACCCCACGGTCCGGCGCCCCAGCTCCAGCACCGCGATCAGCAGGCCTGCGGTCAGCACGATGTCGGTCGTCGTCGCCCAGGGCAGCGAGCCCATGATTGTCTCGTAATTCCAGACGATATAGCCGCAGGCCGCCAGCGCGACGCCGGTCAGGACCAAATCGACAGCCAGCCCGACCCGGCGCCAGGAGGTCCCGGCGCCCAACGGGTAAAGCGCGAACCCGAGCGTCGTGACCAGGCCCAGAAACAATGCCCGCTGCTCCAGCGCCTCGAAGGCGCCGGCGGCAGCCGTCCAGAAGACGAACAGCCCAAGGACCAGCGCAAGCGCCTGTGAAACCCGGTCACGCATGATGGTTTACTCGGCCGGGCGGAGCTGCTCGGGCAACTCATGCCCGTTTTCCTCGAACCAGCGCGCGGCGCCGGGATGAAGCGGCACGGTGCCATATTGCAGAGTCAGCTCGGCCAGCGAGGCGTCCCGTAGCTCGGCCAGCGCATTCACCTGCACCGTCTCATCCGCCATCACAGCCGAGACGATCTTGTAGGCGTCCTCCTCGGACATCTTAGAGGTCACGCCGACACCGACCCCGAAGCTCCAGGTGGTATACGCGGGGATCCCTTCGGCCGCGCCCTCGGGGATGTCCAGGACGGAGATATCCGGCATCTCCGCGCGCAGCATGTCCGCCTGTTCGGGCGTCAGGCTTAGAACGTCGATGGGCGTAAAGGTCGCCACATCCATGGTCGAGGCATCCAGTCGCAGCCCCGAGCCCGACTTGACATAGCCCACAGCCCGGTTGTCCTTGATGGCATCGACGATGTCGGTGGTCGAGCCGCGCACCCAGTCTGCCACAAGGCCCAGGGTCTCGAACACGGCTTCGGTCGTGCTTTCGGTGGCGGAGCCCCGGATGCCCGGGTTGATCCGCGCCCCCGCCAGGGCCTCCAAGCTGTCGATGCCCGCGTCCCGCCGCACGATGACGTTCTGCGGCGCGCCGGTATAGACCCACAGCAGTGACAGGTCTTGCGCATCGCCCTCGAAATCGTTGGTTCCGGACACAGCGTGCTGGGCGACGTTGGTGGTCACGAGCCCCATGTCCATCTGCCCGCGTGCCATGCGGCGGATGTTGTCCATCGTCGCGCCGGTCTCCACGACGGCGGCACTGATGCCGTCCACCTGATCGTTCACGATCTGCCCGACGGCGACGAAGTAGCCGTAATGGCTGGACGAGGCCGAGGTCGAACCGATCAACAAGTCCGTCTGCTGGGCAAATGCCGGGCTGGCGCAGAGCAGCGCAGCCGTCAAAGCGAGGGTCGGTCTGGTCATATGATTTCCTCCTGTCGGCCCCTCCACAGGCCACTGCCTCCATCATGCGCAAATTAACCGTTGTTTAAATAGGTAAGACCGCAATAATTGGTGCATGAATTGCACCAATTTCGATCTCGGCGACTGCCGCGCCGTCCTCGCCTTGTCCGAGGCGCGTTCGTTTCGGCTAGCGGCCGAGCAGCTGGGCCTCTCGCCCTCGGCGCTGTCGCGGATGGTGACGGGGCTCGAGGCGCGGATCGGAGCGCGCCTCTTTGACCGCGACACGCGCAATGTCACCCCCACCGAGGAGGGGCGGGCATTTGCGGAACTGGCCGAGCGGCTGGTGAATACCGCAGAAGGTGGAGCCGCGGACTTCACCGCCTTCATCGAGGCACGGCGGGGGCGGCTGACCATTGCGGGACTTCCTTCGGTCACGGCAGGGCTGCTGCCGGACCTGCTGGAGCGCTTCGCCGCCGCCCATCCTGGCGTCGATCTGCGCATTCTCGACGCGCTGTCGGATTCGGTCGTCGCCAGTGTTGCGCGAGGCGAGGCGGATCTGGGTTTCACCGCCGGCACCGTCGGCACGCGCGACCAGCTGTCGTTCCAGGCGCTGCTCGACGACCAGTTCGTTGCAGTTGGCCGGACCGGCGGCTTGCTGTCCGAGGACCGCGCCTACTCCCTAGCCGAGCTGCTACGCATGCCCTTCATCGCGATGGCCCGCGGCACCAGTGTGCGCGAGCTCCTGGACGGGGCCTGCGCCCGGATCGGACAGCCGCTCGAGCCGCGCTTCGAGGTCTCGCATTTGGCGACCGCCGGTGCATTGGTGGCGCAGGGATTGGGGGTGTCGGCCTTGCCCCGCCTGACGCTGCCGGTGCTGGGCAGCCCCGACCTGCTGATCCGCCCCATCGCTGATTTCGGCGCCTCGCGCCGCATCGGGCTGGTCTGGCGCTCGGGCCGGACGCTGTCGCCTCCAGCCCGGGCCTTCCTGCAACTGGTGCGCAGCGGGCCACTGCAGGGTGCAGACTGATCCCAGACTATCTCAGCCAGGCCTGCCCTAGATCCTCGAACTGCGGCTCATCAGCGTTCCTCCTGAAGATGCTGCCCGATCCTCCTCCGGGCTTAGCTGAACAGCGTGTTAGTCCGGGATTGTAACGTCGCCGGCCTCGACCAGGATCAGGTCCGCCTGATCCGGCTGAGCCGCAATCTCCGGCAGGATCATCCCGCTTCCGCCTCTGCCCTCACCCTCGGCGCCCACGGCTGCACGGACGACCTGGCTCGGCGGCAGGTCCTGCCCGTCCGTCAGATGGGCGTGCATCAGCTCCAGCGCGTCGATGTGGTAGGGCTCGATCGGCACGAAATGCTCGGCGTAGCCAGGCAGGCCGGCACCAAAATGTTCGACATTGGTCAACTCGAAGTAACGGAGGTGGCTCTGGGCATCGTTTAGAGAGTTCAGTCCCAGATAGGGCCGCGAGGTGAAGCCGACCGGCACACGGGCATCCGCCCGCCCATGAATGACGAGGGTAGGAATGCCCCTCAGGTTAGCATCGCCCGAAAGCTCGGCTATCCCCTCCTGAACGCGTCGCGCCTCATCTGAATTTCCGACAATCAGGTCGCGCAGACACCTTGCGCCGTCCAGGTTGAAGTCTTGGCGCCCCGTGCTGGGTGAGCGCGAAACGAAGTCACGCGTTGGACGTTCCGGGTCCAGATCATTGACAATGTCGATGCTGCCCGTCGGCGGACCACCCGGTGCGTTGGCGAACAGCACGGCCAGCTCTTCCTCGGGGACCGGCCGCGGGTGGCCGTCCTCATCCACCGAGGCCACCGAGTAGCCGCAGATCCGGTCCTCCACCCCAAACCGCCCTTGGGCACTGGCATATTTCACTGCTGTCGCCGTGGGCGCGATGACATAGTGAGAGGGATGCAGTATGTCCGACTCCGGCTCCCAGCCATAATCGCGCAGAGCCGCGAGTGACGCGTCTGCCGCATCCTCTGGTGTTTCGGCCTGAACAAGGTCGGCCTCGATCAGGCTTTCGCAGCCCCCCTCTGCAAAGGTCACGCGATCCGCCCAAGGCGCGTCCGGCAGAGCAAGTGCGGCGCAAGGCTGGTAGATCAGCGCATGAGTGAAGTAGTCCAGCAGAGGCCGATCCGTTCCTTCCAACGTCCGCCCCCCGCGCGTCACCGATACCCGGTCGTCGGGCACAAGTTGGACCTGCGGCTGCGCGGCTACGATACCGTCGATCAGGCCATGTTCATCCGCCTCTCCCGCGTAGAGCGCCGCTCCCCCGCCATTTGAGTTTCCTGCGACGATGACAAGTGTTTCATCAGGCGACAGCGGCTCGCCCTCACCCAAGTGATGAAGGGCGAACTCGATTGAGCGCAGCACGTCGCGGCCCCATCCCGCATCCGGGTTTTGACGAGAATGGGCATGCTTGAAGGCCAGCCGGTGCGGAGCATCTCGGAGAAACGCCTGCCGATCCTCGTCGTCGAGTTCGGCTGTGAAGTGCGAGTCCGGCCCAGCCCCCTCGGCATCGGCAAGAGTGCCGTCGATCTGCAGCACGCGGTTCGACTGCAGGTCATGGAAGCCGTTGCCGAGCCCCTTGTCCGTGTAAACCACCGCACAATTCTTCTGCAGGCCCCAGTAGCCCAGATTTCCAATGTTGCGATAGAGGCTGGCTGAGCCACCTACCGGCACGGCCAGCAGGCAAGCGCTGTCGCGCTCAAAGCTTTCGGGCACCTGCAGCAGCAGGCCCACATTTTGCTGCCCCTCCCCCTCGTCCGCAACAGCAAGAACTTCTCGTCCTGCAACCATCCCGTTGCCAGGCCGCTGCTCGCGTGTCGCGGCATCGACGGTCGGACCCCAGATATCGCCGAAGCCAGCCGCCCCTTTCGTTCGGAGGGAAGCACGGCGCAGTTCCGACGCCGTCGGCTTCAGGGGGTCGGCATATGTTGGCGAGGCGCCCTCGGTCATGGCCGCAAAGCCGATCCCGCCGGTCACCAAGTCGTCCGTCTGACCGTCGAAGCTCGTTTCTGAAATCACCCGCAGCCACGCCGGCGCCGGAGTATCTGCCTTCGCCGGCGCGGCAATGCATGATGTCGCCATGCCTGCCGCCAGCAGGCCTTTCAAACCGCTTCTCATCCTCGCTCCTCCCAAAGCCGTCTCTCGTCTTGCACTGGATACTGGGTCGATGTCACTGATCGATCCTCCTCGCGCCAGACATGACAGAAGCGTGGTAGAAACATGGATGATGATAAACACCGGGTTTGGCAACAATCGATGCATGATACGCAACACTGCCTATTGGCGATGATATAGCGCCGGTGCCAGACGGTGTGATCGAGGTGAGTGCACTCGGCACCTAAGGGTGCTGTTAGCGATCGCTATCACTGAACGGCCGCATTGCTAAATGTTGCAATGCGGCGCGACGAGCATCCGACCGCCGGCTTAGGACCAACTGCTCTTGCTGCAGCCGCATTCGCTGCGGCTCACATGAATGTCTCTGATGGGCTCTTCACGTCAAAGTCGGGTGAAGTACTGGCGGCAGCTATGGGGGCAGGGCTACCACAGGCTGAACGTGAAGACTGTAGATCTACTGGTGGCAAGGGCTCCTCAAGCGGTAACATTATACCTATAACCGGATTTATGTCACAAACTGCGTGTTGCCAAGAGCTTCACAACGACAACAAATAGCCGGATGGTCCGATTGCGATACACAAGTGATCGCCGGAAGCTCGAACAGCATTTTCGTCCCGTCATGGACCAGAAGAGGCGCCTGCGGCGTTTCCGAGCTAAATAAGTGATCCAAAGCCAAGGTAATTCCCGCCATGTCCGACTTTACGCTTTACTATTGGCCGGTTCCGTTTCGAGGCGAGTTCGTTCGTGCTGTGCTTGCGCATTGCGGCGCTACGGTCAGTGAACCGGCAAGCGACGAGGTGCAGGACATGATGACGCTTGACCCACGGGCGCAACCGGTTCCGCATATGGCGCCCCCCATGCTGCTGGATAATGGCTCTGGTCAGGCTGTGGCCCAGATGCCCGCGATCTGTCTGTGGTTAGGTGAACGGTTCGATTTGCTACCGGCAGAGCCGTATTTGAAGGCGGTTGCCGTCAAGATCGTGAATGACACTAACGACGTTCTGGACGAGATGACCATCAATGGCGGAAAAGCAATGTGGACGTCCAAGTCCTGGTCCAACTACCACCCGCGCCTGGTCCGCTGGATGAGGATCTGGGAAGCGGCGTTAAAGCAGGACCTATTGCCCGAAGGGCAACTCGGTCTGCCGCACATCATGACGGCGACTTTGTGGGGAGCGATGACGGAGCGGCTGTCCGAGCTTCGCCCTCTTCTTGATGCCGAGGCGCCGAGGCTTGCTGAACTGACCGACAGTGTCCGCTCACAGCCCGCACTGGCGGCGCAGGCTCAAGAAAGCCGGACGCGGTTCGGCGACACTTGGTGCGGCGGAGAGATCGAGAAGTCACTTCGACAGGTCATTGCAGGCTGAAATCGTCTGAAGAACGCGCTACGTGGCTCGTTCCCGCTTCCTTAACCGCGGCAGCGGCGTAAAGGCCGTCATCCCGCTAAAAGTCATCAGATAGTGGCTAGGTCGTGTTGCCGAATGGCGGAGCCAAAGCTTGGCCCAAGTGATGTCGATGAAGCGAGGTTCCAGACTTCGGTAACGCGGTCTCCCGGGTCAAGCACTTTTGGCCGCGAGATTTCGTCCGCAGGCAAGCGGTAGTCTTGAACCGATCATTCCTCGACCGTCGTTCTCTGGCAGCAGGCCTTCGTC
>VGDE01000027.1 GCA_016869875.1 Alphaproteobacteria bacterium | reverse complement strand
CGACAAGGCGATCAACTTCGGCCCGCAGCGCCTCCGCTTCTTTCCGTTCGTCAGCGGTATAGGGCTTGGCCGCCTCGTCGAAAAGCTCGCGCTCCTGGAAGGCGGCCTCCTCCAGCGTCTTCAACAGCCTCGACCGTGTCAGATCCCAAGCAGATGTGTCCCCGGCCGCCGGGTGCGCGGGGTCCAGCTGTTGAGCCTTTATGTCGTCGGTCACCCGGATGTCCTTCCCGTGGCGTGTGGACGCGGATGGTAGCAGATGCCGCAAAACGCCCGCAACTGGACAGCCCGCAGCTCATGGCTGACCATCTTGGCACCTCTCCCCGTACTTTACGATAGGCGGATCATTGCAGTTAGCTAACAGCACCCTTTCGCGCGTTTTGCGACACAACCTAAAGACGCTGAAGCGCGACTACGTCCAGGTGACGCCGCTGCCGGACGCCCAGGCTGTCCTTGGATGGATCGGAAGCTGGTTCGAGGATTACAGCGATAATCACCCTCGCTCAGGGCTGAAGATGCGCTCGCCTCGCGAGTTCATTGCAGCTCAAACAGCAACCCCCTGAGTGTCCGGCGAAACGGGGGCAAGACCAGCTAGGCCGGCGCGAAGAACCCCCGCGTTCTGCTCAGTATTCCATAGCTCGCCGACACCGGTCGGCTTAAGCCAGTATTACGTCTTTGCGCCGCTACAGTTGCGCGCTCAGCATTGGCTTGCCGCTTCTCAGATGACGTTCCGCTAGCTTACGGGCCTTGCGTCCAGGAACCAGCATTCGGGCCGGCGAAGGACTATCGCTGCAGTTCTCCAGCTCCGGAAAGATGGCATAAATCTCCTCCAGCGCTGTTGCACCAACATTCTTCAATGCCTCCGGGCCAGGATAAAGGGACTCGGTTTCAGCGCCGTTCGAGATCACGATTTCATGCCGGTCGAACAGCATGTGAAAGTATTCGATCTCCTCCATGTCGTGAACAACATCAACGCCATCGATGCCGCAGATCTGCTTGGCGGCCACTAGCACTTCCATCGTCCCGAACATGTTGTGCGCGATTTTCGAGCGGATCAGAACGCGATGCTGAGGCGATACGCATAGATCCGAGGTTGGAACATGAGGCGCCAGTGCGCCTGCTGCAATCCGGATCGGACGAAGCCATGGCGCGGCGTGCAGATCAGCAAAAGCAAGTTTCCGAGAACCGATCCAGCGAACGGCCTGCAGGCCGTTGTCTCTGGTAACGATCAGATCATCCTCACGCAGGTCCTCGACAGCCCGCATTCCCCTGCTTGTCTTGATGAGCGTGCCGCGGACAAAGCAGACGACGGCCCGTGTCTCTCGGCCGGGAAGTGCAGGGGGCATGCCAATCATGGATGATCGTGTCAGATCCTCAACAGAACCTCCGGTATCGGGACCCGCTATGGTTCCAAACAGAAGATTGGCGCCTTCGTTCTCCCAGTAGAGGATCTCGATGGTATAAGTGCCGGGTTGCAGCTCGACATCGCCATAGCGGGTGGTCAGGCCTTGGTGAAAATCGTTGTTCAGATAGTCCAGCCGTCCTCCTTGCTCATTCTCAAAAAAGAGCACGTTCCCATTGGCATCATGAATGACGACACGTGAACCATCGTCCGAACTCGTGGTAAGCCGATAAGTGCCACCCTCCACTACATTCAGGGTACTGGTGAAAACGATGCCGACGTCATTCGCATCGGCCGACAAGTCATCGCTCCGGGCCGTGTTCACAATGCGATTGATGTCAAAGTCGCTGGAGTAGCCTTCACCAACGAACATGCCTTGCGTGATCATGGGCGCCTGTCCGTCAGCCGACGAGAAGTCGTAATTGTAGGCGGCAAATCTCCACTGCCCCAGAAGCGGTTGATCCTCATTCATCGAGCTGGGATTCTCGTCAGCAGACATCTGGCCACCTGTTTTCATACGGGAAGTCCAGGCCTCGTAGCACGGGCTAAGCTAGGTCCGTAAAGTTAAGAGCCGAAGATTTGAGGCTAATTCGATCCGCAGTAAGCCGCCTCAGGGCGGCTATTTTACGTCTGCGAGGCAGGCTTCATCACAAGGAGTGAGCTGATGGCGCTGAAGACCACTCTCGACAGCCTAGATGATGTCCCCATAAATTTGGCTTGCATGCCAGCATTTTGACTTATTCACGCCGGCTATGAACCAGAGCAATACAAGATACTTCCGGCTGAGTGCGGAGCAGATGCGGCGCATCCAGCCCTTCTTTCCCAAGGTCCGAGGGCGAGCCCGATCCGACGACTGCAAGGTGCTGAGCGGCATCATCTATGTCAAACGGTATGGGCTTTGGTGGCGGAATGCTCCTGCAGTCTACGGCCCCTACAAGACCCTGTATAACCGCTTCGCCCGCTGGTCACGGATGGGCATCTTTGCCAAGATATTCCAGGAACTGGCGAGGCCAGGCGTTCAAGGAGATACCCTGATGATGGACAGCACATTCCTGAAGGCACACCGCACCGCGGCCAGTCTTCGAAAAAAGGGGATCGTCCGCGGGCGATCGGACGCACGAAAGGCGGCCTGAACTCCAAGCTGCACATGCTCGGCGACGGCAAGGGCTGGCCGCTGGACTTCTTTCTCTCGCCGGGTCAGATGGCTGACAGTCGTGGCGCCCTCGTGCTTTTGCGCCACCTGCCTACCGCCAAACACTTCCTCGGAGACAAGGCCCATGATGCCGACTGGCTGCGTGATGGCCTGAACGACCCTGGCATCCGTCCGTGTATCCCGCCCCGCAAGAAAGCAAAAAACCGGCTTCCTACAACAAGCGCCTCTACCGGAAGCGATACTGCATCGAGAACGCCTTTGGCCGCCTGAAGGACTGGCCAATCGTCGGGAAAACAGTCCACTGGACTGTTTTCTGATCCTCCTCATACATCGCCACGCGTGACGAACGCTGCGGAGACATCTTCCTCAATGCCATCATCCTCGCAGTCATCGTCATATTCTGGATCTGATGTTTATAGGGACAGACCCTAAGAGAAAGTGCGGCGAGGGGGCCATAAGGACGACGTCCCGGATCCGCATGCCTCCTCCAAAAGACGTATTGCAACCGCAGCGTGCGCCTTTACGTTGATTTGTATGAACATCTGTTGTTGTCCGAAACGTCTTACAAACCGGAGAAAGGACCAGGCCATGCGCATCCTTCTGGTAGAGGATGATCCCAGCACCGCACGTGCAATTGAACTGATGCTCACTGCAGCCAACTACAATATGATCCTTGCCGATACCGGCGAGGAGGCGATCGATCTTGCAAAACTCTATGACTACGACCTGATCCTGCTTGACCTCAATCTGCCGGACATGAACGGAATGGAGGTGCTGCGGCACCTGCGGCTGGCGCGGATCGATATACCGATCCTGATCCTGACCGGGTCGGACGACACAGAAAGCAAGCTGCGCGGCTTCGGCTTCGGTGCCGATGACTATATGACCAAGCCCTTCAACAGCATGGAACTGCAAGCCCGCATCCAGGCCATCATCCGACGCTCCAAGGGCCACAGTCAGGCAACGATCCAGACGGGGGAGCTGGTGGTCAATCTTGATGCGCGCTCGGTCGAGGTGAGGGGCAAGCCGTTGAACCTGACTGGCAAGGAATACCAGATCCTGGAACTGTTGAGCCTTCGCAAAGGCACCACGCTGACAAAGGAAACGTTCCTGAACCACCTATATGGGGGCATGGATGAGCCCGAGGCCAAGATCATAGACGTCTTCATCTGCAAGCTGCGCAAGAAGCTGTCCGACGCCTTGGAGGGTGAAAACCTGATCGAAACGGTCTGGGGGCGCGGCTATGCCCTGCGTGATCCGGGACCTGCCGACAGCAAGCGCCTCGCCATCGGCAAATAGGAGCGATATCTTCCGGTACGGGCGGCCTGCCTACCCAAGCGGACCCGACTTTCTTTGACAGTATGGCTCTTTGGTTTTCCGACCTGCCAAACTTATCACGTTGCATTGCCATCTTGGGAACAACCTGTGATTGAATAGGTTATGGATTTCATGAAAATCGTAAGGTGCAAGGTGGCAGGAAATGGTGCGCACGATCAACTCTGATGGGTTCTTCGAGAGCGGAGTTTCAGCTCCTGTTCATTCCTTGACGCGCCGAAGCGATCCTGCCCTGATCAGCCGTGGCGGGAACAGTAAGGCAACAGGTGCTTTTCTGGAGACCACGCCTCGCATGCTCCTCCGGCACGCTGTCCAGATTGCAGCCGTTGCCTTGCAGAACCTGACAGATAAAGAGGGCCAGCCCTTCATCCTGCACTGCCTCCGCGTCATGGACGGCTGTTCTGATGAGAAAGAGCGCATCGTGGCCTTGCTTCATGAGGTGATCGGCCACAGCAGGTGGACGCTCGGTGATCTCCGCCGTGAAGGTGTGCCGGACAATCTGCTTCATGCTGTCCATAAGCTGACACTTGCCGACGCAGAAACCAATCCCGCGTCTGCCGATCACGCACACCACCGGTGAACGGTCACGGCATGCTCATGGGCAACGGGAGCTTTGACATGTTCATGGTGGCTGCTTCGGTTGTCATTGCCATGGCAGGTTCTTTCGCGGCACTCGATCTCGCTGGCAAGGCGCGGGACTCTTCGCCACGGAACCGCTTTTTCTGGATCAGCGCAGCTGCACTGGCTTTCGGGGCCGCCGTGTGGAGCATGCATTTCGTCGGCATGCTTGCTTATCAAGCTCCTGTGCCCGTCACATATGATGCAACTCTTACGGCCCTTTCGCTTGTCGCGGTCCTTGTGACGTCCTGGTGTGGTTTCACCCTGGCGGCCCGGCGCAGCACCCGCTGGTGGACAATCTCTGTCGCCGGAGCGGTAACCGGGGCGGGCGCCTGTATCATGCACTATACCGGCATGGCAGGCATGCAGATGCCAGGGCAGATCACATACGACCCCGGACTTCTGGCGGTATCAGTCCTTTGTGCGCTTGCTGCCTCGATACTGGCGATGTGGCTGGCGTTTCGAAAACTGAGCATCCTGCAAAGTGTTGTCGGTGCTTTCATTCTCGGTTCCGGCGTCTCCGGTCTGCACTACATCGGCATGGCGGCGGCGCACATGGAGGGGATGCCGGTGATGGCGGCGCGGCCTGCAGTCATGGTGCCTCGGCCCATGCTGGCAGTGCTGGCCACCCTTGGGGCTGTCAGCATCTTTGTCTGGATCATCGTGGGATCCTTGCGGGATCGATGGCGGGCAATGCAAGGCTTTGCCAAAGAGCAGGCGCGCTACCAGTCCATCGTGAACACCGCCGTGGATCCGATCGTGGTTTCCGATGAAAAAGGCTGCGTTATCTCCTTCAACGCAGCTGCTGAACGCGCCTTCGGCTACATGTCGGGCGAAATCATCGGCCAAAACGTCAGCAGGCTGATGCCCGAGATGCACCAGGTCCATCATGACAGCTACCTCGAACGCTACCGTTGCACCGGCGAACGCCGGGTGATCGGGATTGGGCGGGTGGTGGAAGGCCGTCGCAAGAACGGCGAAACCTTCCCTGTTGATCTCGCCATTGCCGAATGGTGGTCGGGAAAGGAGCGCTTCTACACTGCCATTCTGCGCGATCGAACGGAGCGGGACGAAGCCGAGCGCGCACTCAGGTCAAGCGAGCGGCGTCTGGCCCTGGCCATCGAGGCAAGCGGCGGCGGCGTCCTGGAATACCCGCTCCCTCTTTCGGACGAGCTGCATGTGAGCCTGCGGACCTGCGAGATCCTCGGCTACCAGGAGCTTCCCGTCAGGGCTCAGGACTTCGAGCTTTGGCTTCGGGAACAGATCCATCCCGAGGACCAGGCGGCACGGCGACAGATTTATGGTGACTTCCTCGAGGGGCGTCGAGCCGTTTACGAGATGGAGATGCGGTTGAAGCACCAGAAGGGTCACTGGATCTGGGTGCAAGTGACGGCTCAGGCGGTGGAGCGAGATGCGTCCGGTGCGGTTCGTCAAGTTGCCGCGATGATCTTCGACATCACATCCCGCAAGGAGGCGGAAAGGAAGGTGGAGCATCTGGCTTTCCATGATCCGCTGACACAACTTCCCAACCGCACGCTCTTCAACACCCGCCTCACGCAAGCCATGTCACGTGCTCGAACGGGCAAGACCCGCGTGGCCGTGGTGATGATCGACCTCGGCCGCTTCAAGGAAGTGAATGATACACTGGGGCACATGGCGGGAGACGAGCTCCTCAAGATAGTCGGCCAGCGTATCTCCGGCGCGATCCGAGCTGGCGACACCCCCGCGCGCCTTGGTGGAGACGAGTTTGCAGTCATCCTCAACGATGTTCCCACACGTCAAGGTCTGGAGATGATCGTTCGCCGGATTTGCACCACGCTGGTGCAGCCAATCAAGGTTGGAGACCAGCTGATTACCATTGATGCCGGACTTGGCGTCGCCATCTTTCCCGACGATGCGAGCAACACGCATGAACTTCTAAGACGGGCCGACCTCGCACTTTACAAGGCCAAGGAACAGGTCTTCGACAGTGATATATGCTACTATGAAGAGGACCTTTCCATCAGCGCTGCACGGCGTGCCCGCGTCGAAGCGGACCTTCGTCATGCCATCGAACATCATGAACTTCGATTGTTCTATCAGCCTCAGATCGAACTCAAGACCGGAGAAATCCGCACCCTTGAGGCGCTCGTTCGATGGGAGCATCCCCGGCACGGCCTCCTCCTGCCTGGCGAGTTCATCCCTGTTGCGGAAAAATCGGGCCTCATTGGTCCGTTGGGCTCCTGGGTCATGCAAGAAGCCCGCCGCCAACAAGAGGAGTGGAAAGCGCAGGGCCTGACTGCCCGGATCGCTGTCAATGTGTCCCCTGCCGAGATAGGCTCCGAGCGGTTCACGCAGGTTCTTGAGGCGGCGCTCGACGGCCCGGCAGCAGGTGAGTATCCGATAGAGCTGGAGATTACGGAAGGCCTTCTGATGGATCTGGACTCTCCTTGCGTCCAGCAGTTCCTGAACACAGTTGCCTCACGGAACATGGGCCTTGCTCTGGATGATTTCGGAAAAGGCTTTTCCTCGCTGAGCTACCTGGCTCGGCTGCCAATCTCAAAGGTCAAGATAGACCGCTCCTTTGTGTCGCGCATCGGTCGTGACGATGACAATACATTGGTGGAGGCAATCGTCACCCTGGGTCACAGGCTCGGGAAGCGCGTCGTCGCGGAAGGCGGTGAAACAGAGGCACAGCACAGGTTTCTGACACGTGTCGGATGTGACGACGTTCAGGGGTACCTGTATTGCCCTCCGGTAAAGCAAGCCACCATGACGTCGCTTCTGGCGGAAGGCACGTCCCTGTTCAGCAGAAAAGGGTTTCCGATGCTCGTATAGGCGAGCAACAGCACTTCATCACCTTTTGCCTTTTCCAAGCTGGGCATGCCGCAAAGCCAGGATCGACGCGCCTGGCTTACTTGTTGGTGCCTCAAGGGCGAGTATTGTTCACAAACCCGCTCCCGCAACGTCCTGGCCAGGGGGATGAGCCTTGTTGATCAGCGATCATCTCCGCTCCGCACGCTTGTTAACCACTTTGAGCGGGAACAAGGAGGGAGGCGGAACAGCGGGCCATGCGGGAGGTTGAGGTTCAGTCGTAGAAAGAGGCTGTATTCAGGAGCCGACCCATTCCAGCAGGAGGTGAGGATAGCGATGGAACAACGTGTCCTGTTGGCGGGCCTTGGCCCCATGACCAAGGCATCTGCTGTCGCATCCATGGTCAGACAAGCCGCGCCTGCCCGAAAGGTGGAAGTGCTGACAACGCATCCGTCTTATACTGGCCGCCAACCCCAGAGGGGCCAACGCCTGATCCTGCGCCGGAGCCGGACACTTGCTCAGGGGCTGTCTGCTGTTGCAGTGGAAACGGCAGCGGGATCCCCCTTGGGATATCTGCCGCCAGCGCCGGCAGAAGTGCTGGCGCGGTTGCTGGACCATGGCCTGAAAGCTTCGGCGGAGGTGATCGAAGCTGGCCAATTGCGGGTTTTCCTGCACGCGGAGTGAGCGACTTTCTCCTGGGCATGTCGCTTATCCTGCCAGCGGCCAGGTCTCTTCAATCAGATGTCATCTGGTTTGGATGAAACAGCAACGGGCATCGTTGTAATTCGATAAAACTTGAACCAAAGGTTAGCAAATTTTTAACCATTCATAAAGGTCTTGGCTATGTCCAGTTCCGACAACCTTGGTGCCGAATGTTCAGCTGCCCAACTGCCGCACATCAGGACGTCTGCACTCAAAGCTGATCGTCTCAACCAGCAGGCATTATCAACCACGTCCCGCCCCCTTGGCGGTCACACCAAGCGTGCTGTGGACCTCATCCTGATCCTGCTTGTCCTGCCGCTGCTCGGGCTCCTGTTGATCGGGTTGGCACTGCTGATCAAGGTATCTGACAAGGGACCGCTGCTTTACGGCCACCGCCGCGTCGGCTTCAAGGGTCGCGGATTCAAGTGCTGGAAGTTCCGGACCATGGTCGTCAACGGCGACGAGGTTCTGGAGCAGCATCTCAAAGGGAACGCGAAGGATGCGTTCATGTGGAACACGCAGCGCAAGCTGACAAACGACCCCCGCGTCACGCCTATAGGAAAGGTGCTGCGCAAGCTGAGCCTGGACGAGCTGCCCCAGCTTCTGAACGTCCTGAGCGGCGAGATGAGCCTGGTAGGCCCGCGCCCCGTGGTGCAGGACGAACTGGCTCATTATGGCAGCACGGCGCGCTTCTACCTCGCGACCCGTCCCGGCCTGACGGGTTTGTGGCAGGTCAGCGGGCGCAGCGACACGAGCTATGCCGAGCGCGTCCGCCTGGACCGTCACTACGTGTCGCGCTGGAACCTGATGAGCGACATCCGCATCATCGCCAAGACCGTGCCCGCCCTGCTGTCGTCGAAAGGGGCGCGTTAGGCCTCACCGGGGCGCCAGTCCCTGACCGCTTCAGCTACCAGCAGGATCGGGAAGTCCGAGATCCTTGCGAGACAGCCTGACTTTCGTGAACTCTTGACCAGTGCCACAAATGGCAATCGGTCGCCTGACAGAATTTACCTACAATTTGATTGACCTCCTGATGAGGGCGCCACTTTCTGTGCCATCCTCTGCTGCACAACCATCGGCACTCAGCGAGTCAATGCACGTCCTACATCTGTCGACATACGTGAGTCCTTCATCGCCACGAAGCGAAGCATGGACGCACTGACATTGATGACCAGGAGCGCGACGGGAATGTTCAAAGCAGCAATGCAAGACCAAGGGAGCACAACCATGTCGTTCTGGACCATCATCCTCTTCGCCTACCTCGTCCTTTCTGTCATTGTCTCCGCTACTGTCATGGCCATGTTCATCCTGGGCAAGCGCTCGGATCAGCGCTGCCTGCACCCTCACAACGCAAGGGTGCCACAGTTTCCTCCCCAACCAGGCGTTTCTGGCGACCGCAGGTTTGCGGCCTGAACTGGTCCCTGGATGTCCGTCCCCGAATGAGTTTGGAACAGGCGAGCTGATCGGGACGCCTTCAAAGGACGCGGCGTCGGACCCGCTGCGCCGTATGGCTGCCACCTTGCTGCAAACGCCGGAATATGTGCTCCGCTTAATGGAGCCTTTCCGTTTCTTCTGTAGGCTCGTCTGACGCTACCAACAGAGGAAGACACACGGCATGCCAGCCCCCATACCTCGCGCCTCACGTCCAACAGCATCTCTGCAGCTTCCCGGTGCGACTGCAGCGGACCTGGCCGAGGCTTACCTGGAGTCGCTCCAGCTCCTGGGACAGAAACATCGCCTGATGCTGGATCTGGTCAAGGACGAGTTGGAGCGCCTGCGCTGGAGCGACCTGACGCCCGTGCAGGCCATGATCCTTCATAATCTGGGCGAGGCGGAGGTTTCGGCGGGCGAGCTGCGGTCGCGCGGCATGTATCAGGGATCGAACGTCAGCTACAACCTCAAGAAGCTGGTGGCGATGGGTTATATCCACCACGAGCGCAACGATATCGACCGGCGGGCCGTCCGGGTGCGCCTGACAGCCGAAGGGCAGGCGGTGCGGACAATGGTCCGGGCCCTGTTCCTCCGCCATGTTCATGGACTTGCCATGTCAGGTGTGCTGGAAGATCCGCCGCTGGAGCAGGTGAACCTGCAAACCCGTCGGATCGAGCGCTTCTGGACCGAGCAGATCCGCTATATCTACTGACCCGGCCCACCGCTCTGCCGCATATCCAAGGTTGGCAGGTTCACGCATCAAGTTCGGAGCGGAACCTGCAGGACCGTCTCCAGAGAAGGAGTGCGAGCAGCCAACGCCACTGCAGTTGGAAAGAATGTGAGTTGAGCATCCTTCCGGTGGAAACCACTGGAGAACCCGCTGCATCATGAGTTGTTGTATGCAGTGAGTTGAGGACGCATGTGCGGATCGCTTTTTCTGCCGAACAAGAAACCGGCCAAGGTCTCGCCATCAATATCGACGGCCCTTCGATCGCAGATATCGAGAGGGCGGATTACGGAACCGTAATTGTCCGTCATCTGGAAGATGGTCGCGGCGGGTACATTGCCAATGCCTGCATCTTTCGAGAGGACTTCCCTATCTGTCATCAACCTGCTGGCAATCGCACTGCGTCGGCAACCCTCCGCATGAATGCGCCTTGCATCGTGCTGGAGACCTCGGTCCTGGCCGGGGACACGCGGGCGGATGCGCTGGACATGATCGCCAGCACGCAGTTCGCGACCTCGGAAACCATGGCCTTTTTCCCCGGATCCGTGTTGGCCAGCCTGCATGCCCTGATGGGCGATATCCGCCAGGTGATGAGCATCATGGCCGTTGTCACGCAGGTTCTTGTGACGTCGGGTGTTCTGGCAGGGCTGGTCATCCTGACGCGGCTCTTTGCCCGTCGTCTTGCGCTGTTGCGTGCGCTTGGCGCGCCCAAACGCTTTGTCTTCGCGGTTGTATGGTCGTACACGGCCGTGCTGATTTCAGCAGGGTCGGCTGTTGGCGTTGGTATCGGCTTCGCGGCAGCGGCGCTGCTTTCCCGCATCGTCACGGCCCGCACCGACATTCTCGTCAACGCGACGCTCTCCTGGCCAGAGTTCCACCTCGTTGCCGGGTTCGTCAGCTTCACCCTTCTGCTGGCTCTTGTGCCGGCCTTTATTGCTCTGTCCCGCCCGGTCACCACCGACCTGCGCAGCTGACACCTTATCAGGAAGGACGTCATGATCCGCTCACTGTTTCTTCTTCTGGCCCTCGGCGCTGCCCCTGTGATGGCCCAAGATCATCAAGAACATGACCACGCACCCGGTCACGACCATCATCTGGCCGAAGCTGACGGCCTTCGCGCTGTGCATGCTTGGACAAATGCCACGCAGGCCTCCCACGCCCTAGTGTACGTGGACCTTGAAAACACCTCAAGATCACGTGTCACGTTGACGGGGGGAGCCAGCGACATCTCGGCAAACATGGAGATCGTGGGGTTTGAGAATGCCGGTGGAGAGCTACGCTATACAGTTATTCCCCAGATGCCGGTCGAAGCCGGCTCCAAGGTTGCCCTCTCCCCGAATGGGCTTGCACTTCGCCTGGAAGGTCTGGCGCGACCGCTGAACGAAGGCGACACCTTCATGATACGCATTGAGTTCAGCAACACCTCACTGGACGCAGTTGTCGACGTGCAATCGGCAAAGGCCACACAGCACAGCCATGCGGGCCATCATCATCGATAGAGTTCTCACGCCAGCTCGTCTGCTTCTGTAACCGGTAACTGCGCAGAACGCCTTGACATCAAACCGGCCGGAACGGCTTGGAGGGGCCCCAATTAGCCTGGTGGCAGACGCAGCCCAGGTGCGAGGCCCGGCACGCTGTCCGCCTCCTTTTCTCCGCCACGGCTGATGGCTTTGTTGGCAGCAACGGTATCAGCGTCTTCACTGTCGAGCATGCCCGGATCCATGTCTTCCGGATTGCGGCCATGGGAGGCTCCTTCTTCTTGCCTGATCCTCTGGGCCCGCTTTTCGATGCGGTCTTGTTCGGTGCTCATGATCGCCTCCGGCTTGTTGCAGTAACCTGTTTGAACAACAGCCATGGCAAGGACTTGTTCCAAGCTGTCTCAGTCGAGATACAGAACTCGTGCGATGACGGTCATACATGTTCGTTGATTGGACGCATGCAGCCAGGCGCAAATTCTTACGGATAAAGCTCGTCTATCCCTAAGCCGATTTGCAGTTCGCCATTGTAGCGGGTGCCGGTTTCAGCAGCCGCGAGGCGCTCCACTGCCTTCTGGTAGGCCGCGCCTGACAGCGGCATATAGCCCGTGAAATGAACCCAGTCCTGCATCCCAGAAAGGTAGTCCTGCAGAAACACCTGCAGTTGGAGGTTGTCCTGCAGAGCCGCCGCATTGACATAAAGGAAAAGGGGCCTGGCCAAGGGTTGATACCGTCCCTCCAGCACCTCGCGCAGCGACGGATGCACAGGACCGCTTCCTGCATCGACCCCAAGGTCTTTCAACTCTTCCCAATGGCGAAAGTAGGCGCCTACGCCGAAAAAGCCCAAAGCGCCCGGGTCGGCTGCGATGGCTGCAGCAAGCTGCTCTTCGTCCTCGCTTGCCTGGTAGTCGGTCCGGCTCGACCGACCTTCGCCGACAATCACCGTTGTGAAATAGTCGAACGTCCCGGAGTCGGCACCGCGCCCAAAGAGCGCCAGGGGCTGATCAGGCCATTCAGGACGCAGCTGGTGCCAACTTGTGATCGCGCCCTCAGCGGCTGGCTCCCACACGCTGCGCAGTTCATCGGTGGTGATGGTCTCGGCCCAAGTGTTTTGTCCATGAACCACAATGGCAATGGCATCGAAAGCGATCGGCAGTTCGACGTAATCTACGCCTGCCGCAGCGCAAGCCTCCATCTCCTCGCGGTTGATTGGTCGCGATGCGTTGCTGATCTCCGTCTCGCCGGAGCAGAAGCGGCGGAAGCCTGCGGATGTCCCGGAAAACCGGTTGTCCATCTGGATATCGGCACGCCTCGCGGCTTCCGCAGTGATCGGATACACCGTGCTGGAGCCGTCGGCGCGGAAAAGATCCGCCTGTGCGGATCCTGTGGCCGGCAATACCACGGCGCTGATGACTGCAAGTGTCATACCTGCAGGCATGCTGACCATCTGGTGGATCATCAGGGGTTCCTCCTTTGCCGCAGGTCCTCCAGAACCTGCTGGAAGAAGTCTTTTACCTGCGACCAGTCCACGGCCGTGCGCGTTGCCGGAAATTCCAGAGCGTCGATGGCCTCATGCTGGTCAGCTTCCCTGCGGCCCTGCAGCTCGTTTCTGATCTGCGCGATCTGGGCTTCCGCCTCATCCAGGATATCTTCCAGCTCGTTGGTCGTCATTCCGCTCAACTTGTTGATCATGATGGTCCCTCAGAAGATCGTGGTGACAGCGATCAGAAGCAAAGGCAGCAACAGGAAAACGCTTAGGATCCAGGCTGCGGCGTAGATCGTCTTTTCCGATGCAAGCGCCGCCAGAAGGTTCGCCCCCATGAGGGGCAGGTTGCGCAGAAACGGCAGGCCGAAGATGACAAGCACAGCGAAGACGTTGAAGAGCATATGCACGAGGGCGATCTGCATCGCGGGAACGGCCATCGCCCCACCCACTGCGGTTGCCGCCAGCAGGGCCGTGAGCGTCGTGCCGATGTTGGCCCCCAGCATGAAGGGATAGATCTGCCTGAGCGAGAAGGTGCCCGTCCCCGCAAGGGGAACCATCAGGCTGGTGGTGGTCGAGGAAGACTGAACGACGAAGGTGACCAGCGCGCCCGAAAAGATCCCGGTAAGGGGTCCCTTGCCAATGGCCCGGTGCATGATCTCTTTCGCTTTGCCCACCATGAGGACCTTCAGAAGCTTGCCGATATAGGTGATCGACAGAAAGATCAGCACCAGACCGGCGACGATCATCGCGACGCCGGCGAAGATGCCGGGAAGCACGCTTGCGGTTCCCTCCAGAACGCCGACAAGAGGACCGGTGAGCGTTCGCATGAAGTTGAGATCGGACATCGACAAGTTGGCATCGCTGACGAACAGTCCGGTGACGGCTGAGGCCGTACGTCCTAGAAGGCCGAACATGATCTCCAACGGGAGGAAAATGACGATTGCCAGGAGGTTGAAGAAGTCATGCACGGTCGCGGCAGCAAAGGCGCGACGAAATTCGTCCTTGCTTCGGACATGACCCAAGCTGACCAAGGTGTTCGTCAGGGTGGTTCCCACATTCGAGCCCATGATCATTGGCACGGCAATGGCGACGGGCAGCCCGCCTGCCACCATGCCCACGATCAACGAGGTCACCGTGGAGGAGGACTGGATCAGGGCCGTGGCCACGATGCCGATGACCAATCCGACGTAAGGGTTGGTGGCAAAGCCGAACAGTTCCTGTGCCTGACCGCCGGTTGCGACCTTGAAGCCGGTCCCGATCACGCTGACGGCGCTGATCAGCACGTAAATGAGCAGGAGAACCCCCAGCCATTGCGGGGCGCGACTGTCGGACCGCCGTGGAACGTCGAGTTCTGAAAGATGTGCCATGACCACCACTCCCGACCAGTTGTGGAAAGGTTAAGGCTGGCAGTTTACAGTTGTATGACAGCAGGCAGGGATTTCGACAGCAGGAAGCCACTTGCGGACAACCCTCGGCTGATGTGCGGATATGCCTCCGGCCGGGAGGTGTGGCCCGCGCCGTGGAAAACATATTGTCCACGACTGGCTTTCTGAGCTCCTTCATCTCCAGCAGCGCCAATGGCTCATGAGGAACCTGCATCTCCTTGAACTGTGGTTTGAGCCATGGCCCAGCTAGGTCGCTCCACGCCTTTATCCTTTGGCCGGCGGAACATGACTTTGCTGCGGGTCGCGTTGCTGGGCACAGTGAAGAAGGGCAGTCGTGATCTTGAGACTCTCGAGGACGAGCCGCGGCATGAGTTGCGCAAGGACGCCAAGAAGCTGCGCTATGCGGCCGCGTTCTTTGCGCTGCTGCTTGCGGACAAGCGCGAGGTGGCACGGCAGAGGGTATTCATCACCACTTTGCAAGAGGTTCAGGACCAGCTTTGGGCGCTAAACGATCTTGCCACGGTGCCCGAGGTTCTAGACAGGCTCGGCAACGGTGAGGATCCGGAAGCGTCCGGGCTGCTAGCCACCGGCAGGAAGAAGTCGCTGCTCAAGGCCGAGACGCAGGATGGATGGGTGGATGCAGCGCGTTATTGGCGGTGAAGGTGAGAACGGCTTGGTATCCATAGGGACGCCCAGAGGCATAAGCGTCTTTGCCGGGTTCTGATCTGACCTTCGGGACGATCTGACCGTTGTTCAGTGCATCTGACAGCGCAGCCAGGCTTCGATTTCGTGGCGGGAGGCACCGTGCAGGGTGAAGGTGTGGAGGTTCTTCAGGCAAGCGTCCGGGTTCTTGACCGGTGAAGGACGCTTTCCGTCATCGGCGCACCACAGCCATGCAACCCGGCCAACATCATCTGTCTCGGCAATCAGCATCCTAGCCTTGTTCATCACGCTCACCTGCAGCAGGTCGATCATGTCATTCTTGTTGCCATACTAGCGTTCGACCTTTGCCTTGGCACGACCCATCTGGCCGATGAGCGCTCTTTTGCGCAGGAGAGTTGGCAGCCAATCAGGACCGCGCGGCCAGCAAAGCCTTCAACGGAGCTTCTCCTGTTTGCAGCAACGTGCAGAGCGTGCTCGAGCTATAGCGGCGATCATGGGTGATCTCCGGTCCTGCCCAAAAAGGCTGCACAAGCGCATGCTGTTCGTGGGGAAGCTCGACATCCGCTGTGACAAGCCCGGTGAGCACCCCCAGATACTCATCCACCTGCCAGGTCAGCCCGTCCACATCAACCTCGTGCCGCCACTTCTGAAGGGCAGGAGAGGACGCGAAGTCCTTGATCATGTTTGCAGCCTCGGCAGGGTCGAGATGGAGATGGTACTCGCTGCGGGAGAGACCGTTGCGGTTTCCCTTGAATGTCAGGAGCGCGGTGCCGTCACACATCCTGATCCGTGCCTTGCCAGTTTCGAACCGCGCAATGAGGTGGTCGGTGATGTGGTGACTGGCGTTTACATCTCGCCGCCAAGTCGCCTCCGTCACCAGGAACTTGCGCTCGATCTCGACTGCCAAAACCCACCTCATCGGCCTGTTGAACTCAGGCGGACATAGGTTCTTGGCGGATGTTGCACAACACCGGGATATCCTGACGAGGAGCAGGTGCGCGCAGGATGAGCGTCCTCGATCATATCGGCGCAGATGAACCGCCTCACTTCAGTGTCATCATCAGGAGGTACCATCGTCTTACCCCATCATCCATTCTCTTGAGGAGGAGCAAGATGACGTTTGCCATTCTGACATTCGAGGATCTTGCGCCAATGGAAGGCAGGGCCGAAACGGAAGATGACTACATTCAGTTTCGGACCGAAGCTCGGTTGAGCAATCAGCAGCTTAACGAACTGCATCGGGCAAGGATCGAGATCTCCGGACAGATTGAAACGGTACTGCTGGAAAGCACCGATCCTTGCTATGCAACGTCCGATATCACCGACCTACACAGGCCGCTCCGTCTGACACTGCGGCGCCACATCCTGCCAACTTCGTAGCAGATCCCAAGGAAACCGCCTAAGTCTGCTTCGGTAGGTAAAAAAGGCGGGCGGGCGAGTAAACTCTAGCGCAGGATGTGCTGTCGTCTGAATGGCCGGTAACGGCATGGAAATTTGGCAGCCTGCTCACAAGCATTGACAGCCGTTGCTTATTATCGCGGCCTTGTTCATTCAGGCTGCATACGTAAGGCTGTTCAATCCATATCACGCGCGGAGTTGCTTACATGACATGATGGCCGCTATTGTTTCATCACGTTGGCGACGCCTGATGCTTGGTGATCAACGGCCGACATGCATCCACCAGTCCGGGTTTTCCGATAACATAGCGCAACTTCTCGGTCAGTGGCGTCGAAGCCCAGTCCAACGTCGAGATCGCGCCGAGAGCTGTCAGGATCGGCCAGGCGGCCATTACGTCCCACGCGCTTTCTCCATACCCCACATGGCCGTCGACCTCGCCCAAGGCCACCTCGATCAGCGAGATGGTCGAGGCGTTGCAGCAGCGGAACATGATGCCTGCGTCCTCGCTCAGGTAACGCAGCATCTCAATCCGCTTGGGCGCGGGGATCGCGCGGCCAAGGCCCACGCCCACGGCGGCGCGGTCGGGACTGTAGCGTGTCAATGGCGGTAGGGGCGTTCTGTTCAGCAGCGGCGCGTCCCCTGTGCCGCCTGTCAGGGTCAGGTTGAGGGCGGGAGCATGGATGATGCCCAGGACGGGTTCTCCGTCCTGCCAAAGGCCGATCGAGACCGCCCATTGCCGCCCCCCGCGCACGAAGTTGAACGTGCCGTCAATGGGATCGACGACCCAGATACGGCCCGAAGTGCCGGGGGTCAGGCCTTCCTCCTCCCCCAAGATCCCGTCCTCCGGGAAGGCCGCGCGCAGGCGCGCCGTGATAAGCGCCTCGACCTCGCGATCAGCGATCGTCACCAGGTCCAACGGGCCCTTGGCGCTGACGGCGCTGTTGCCCAAGCTGCCGAAATGGGACAGGGCGAGCTCGCCCGCCTCGAGCGCAAGAGGCGTCAGGATGTTAAACATGGGAGACGGCTCCAAGGTCAAAGGTCAGGAAAGCGCTGGTGGATGACATGGCTGCCATCGGCACCCAAGATGTGGATGTTGTAATGAAAGGGTTCGGGTGCAGTTGGCGGCTCGTCCTCAGCCTGCAGGTCCAGCGCAAACTGAAAGGCGGTGCTGGTCGCTGCCGACACGAGCGTGTGGCCGAACCGTGCGGTAAACGGGCGATGCAGGTGGCCGCAAAGAACCGTGGCAGGGCGGTCTTGGCTGTCGAGCAGATCGCGCAAGGCCAAATGGCCTTCTATCAGGATCGGACCGTCAAGAGTGCCCATCGCTGCCGCACAGGGCGGATGGTGCAGGGCCACCAGCGTGTGGCCGTCAAAGGGGCGGGTGAGCTGGTCCGCCAGCCAGTCCAACTGCGGCGCAAGCAGGCGGCCGCCGACCTCGCCCGGTGACAAGCTGTCCAGCGCGAGCACACGGACATGGTCGCACTGCCAGAGGTGGTGCAGCAGTTCGGGATCGGCATAGGCCTGGTGAGGAACCAACCTACGCAGATGAACACGGTTGTCGTGATTGCCGGGGATGATGACGCAAGGCACGTTCAGCCCCGCCAGCACCTCGGCCAACACGTCATATTCTTCGGCACGAGCATCGTTCACCGTATCTCCGGTGATGACCACCAGATCCAGACCGGGAAACTCTGACACATCCTTTACCAGAGCGCGGGCGCGAGCCACCGCGTCGGAGCGGACCAGCCCCGGCGCACCAGAACCGGTTGTGATATGCAGGTCCGAGATGTGGGCAAGGCGCATGTTGGTCTCCTTAGCGTATGCCGGCGCGCATGAAACTCTGAACGAACTGACGCTGGAAGATCAGGAAGGCGACCAGCAAGGGCGCAATGGACAACAGCGTGGCGGCGGTTATGGTGGGCCAGTCGATGCCCTGCTCGACGGTCGAGAAGACCTGCAGGCCGACGGCGATGGGCCGGGTGGTCACCGAATTGGTGATGATCAGCGGCCAGAGGAAGTTGTTCCAGTGATAGGCGACCATCACCAGCCCGTAGGCCAGATAGGTCGGCCGCGCGAGGGGCACATAGACCCGCCACAGGACCTGAAGGGGGCCCGCGCCTTCCATTCTTGCGGCCTCGTCCAGTTCCTTGGGGACGCTTTTGAACGCTTGACGAAACAGGAAAATGCCGAAGGCCGACGCAAGATAGGGCAGCGCAATGGCCGGGATCGTGTCCAGCAGGCCTATCTGCGAAATGGTGGCATAGTTGCGGACCAGCAGCACCTCGGGCATGACCATCATCTGCACCAGCACCAGCATGAACAGCCAGTCTGAGCCACGGAACGGGAACACTGCAAAAGCATAAGCCGCCAACGTGCAGATGACGAACTGGCTGACAACCACAAAAGCCACCAGCATCAGCGTGTTCAGGAAGTAGCGATCGAAGGGTACGGCGTTCCAGACGCGGATGAAATTCTCCAGCGTCAGCGGCGCAAACAGATCAAAGCGCGCGGCGTAGACAGGCGGATGGATGGCTGTCCACAACGCATAAAGCAGCGGCAGCACCCACAACCCGGCCAACGCCCACGCGATCACGTTCAGCGTATATCGGTTCATCGATAGTGGATCCTTCTGTCCAGAATGCCGAACTGGACCAGCGCGATCAGCGCCAGCACCCCTAATAACACCACGCTGAGCGCCGCCGCATAACCCGTGTCCCAGTAACTGAATGCCACCTGGTAGATGTAATGCAGCAAAAGCTGGGTCGAGTTGTTTGGCCCGCCCCGCGTCAAGGCAATGACATGATCAACCAGCCGGAACGCCTCGATCACGGCGTTGATCAGGATGAACAGCGTAGTGGGCATCAGCAGGGGCAGGATTACCCGGCGCAGGCGCTGCAGCGGACCAGCACCTTCCAACGCAGCGGCTTCCAGCAGCGAAGGCGGGATCTGCTGCAAGGCAGCCAGATAGAAGATCATGAAGAAGCCTGCCAACTTCCACACGGTGATGACGATCAACGCCCAGAGTGCCGTTCCGGGCATGCCCAGCAGGTTGTTTCCTCCCATACCGAACAGTCCCAGCACCTGGTCAATCAACCCGTAATCAGGAGCATAGAAGAACATCCAGATGTTGGCGACCGTAATCATTGGCAGGATGGTGGGCGTAAAGTAAGCCAGTCGCACAAAGGCCTGTCCGCCGATCCGGGCATTGACCAGCAGAGCCATCGTCAGTGCCAAGCCCATTGAGGCCGGGATGATCACGGCCGCATAGATCAGGTTGTTGATGAACGCCTGCCGAAAGATCGGGTCGGCGATCATCGCCTGAAAATGCTGCGTGTCTACCCATTCTGCCGGACGTCTCCCACGTGGCGTCGAGTGGAAGCTGTCGATCAGCGTGGCGACTGTGGGATAGAAGGTGAAGGCCACCAGCAGCACCGCCGCGGGCGCCAGCAGCAACAGGGCGATCCGGGCATTGCGGGACATCATCTGCATCTTTCCCACGGTCATGTCAGATTAGTCGCGATAGGCCGACAGGATGCGTTCGGCCTCGGCCTGAGCCGTGGTCAGGGCGGCCTCGGGAGTCTGTTGCCCAGTGAGGGCGGCCTGCAGAGCGGCGTTCAGCACCTCGTTCACACGCTGGCCCTCGTAGGTCGAGATCTCGGGGACCGAGACTTCGATCTGGCGGCGTGCCACGTCGGCCTGCGGCACCTCGGCCACGTAGTCCTGCAAAGCCTGCGTCCCCCAAGACCCTTCACGAGGAGCGACATAGCCGGTCTGGATGCCCCAGTCCGCCAGCAGCTCGTCCGACGTCATGTACTTGATGAACTCGAACGCTGCCGCCTTTTGCTCGTCCGAGGCACTGCAGCGCAGCACCCGGAGGGGTCCCTGTTGCAGCAAGCCATCTGGCACAGGATAGGGAGAGATCATGGCGATCTGATGTCAGCTGGACGGAAAAGACCCTGACCCCTTTCCCGGTGTGAGGGTCGTGCAGGAGGCAATGCCATCTCCCTATCGCCTACCACACTCCGCTTCCAGCCGACCCCGGCTTGCACAATGAACTGCTCTTCTTCAAGCAAGTACTTCATTGCTTTGCAGACGGGGCTGTGCAGGCCAAGAGCGCAGACCTGCGTGACCTCCTGCAGAAAGGTGTCGGCATCATGGATCCCCAGCGCGTAGGGGCCGAAGTCTGCGGCGAGTTGTTGTTGCCGGAGGCAGCAAGCGCGGCTCCGCCACCCTCTTCGGGAGCAACAGCCGGGACAGCCGCGTGATTGTTGGTCATGTTCTCTGTTACTATTGGCTCTGGTTCCAAGCGCCGAAAGGCTTGGCTGTTCCGCCGGCGGCATGGAGGAAAGGAAGCTCATTGCAGGTGCTTTTCTCCACAGTTCGCAGCCTACGGCGCTCCAAGGGCGCGTCGTGCGGCAGCCAGGAGTTGCTCCTCATTGAACGGCTTGCGGACATTCTCCCTGTTCGCCAGAAGGTCTATGGCCTGCAGCTGCTCGGCCTCATAGGCTGAGGACAGGAAAAAGGGGATCTGAAGGTTCCGAAGACGTTCCGCGACTGGAGTGACCGTTTGGCCGCGGAGGTTCACGTCGAGAACCGCAACATCCGGCCGCGCACTGTTCAGGAGGCGCAAGGCCATGTCAACAGAGGTCGCAGGCCCCAGCACGGCATAGCCGTTGTCTTGGAAGATGTACCGCAGGTCAATGGCAAGGATGGGCTCATCTTCGACGATCAGGATGCAAGGGCAGGGACCGGTACCATCAGCTGGGGCCTTGTCCGGCAAACGAGCATCCTGTGGTTGCAATGGAGAAGACATCAATAAACCGCCCAAGTTGTATTCCGACCTGTCTATGCTGAAGATCCCGCGTAGGGCTGCCATTTCCATCTGTTCAACAGCCGAACAGAGAATGAAGAAGAATGTTCCGATGAACAGAGCGATCTGGTCGGGAGGAAGGGCCGCTGAGGAAGGATTTACAGGCTTCCGGTCATCTCATACCGCACTCCACCGGGCGCATGATCCAGCTGCGCTTGGCCATTGAAGTAAGACGGCACGACGCGCTCGATCAGACGCGTGCCGAAGCCTCTCCGCATTGGTGCGGTGACCGCAGGTCCTTCGACTTCCTGCCACAGGAACATCAACGCTTGGCCCTGTGTAACGCTCCACGAGATGTGGATCCGGCCATGTTCGTTTGACAGCGCACCATACTTTGCCGCATTCGTCGACAGTTCATGAATGGCCAGCGCCAGCCCCATGCTCTGCTGCGCGGTCAACTCAGCTGCGTCCCCGCTGATCTTGAAACGATGGCCACCATCAACATGCGGTGCGATTGCGGCCTGCACTACATCGCGAATGTCGGCAGTCTCCCACCTGTGCTCCGTCAGGATGTCCTGCGCGCGCGCAAGCGCTTGGATCCGGTCGCTCACCGAGCGCGCGGCATCCTCGAGCGAGCTGGCGTTGCGCAGGGTCTGGGTCACCACCGCCTGGACCATGGTCAGGGTGTTCTTCATGCGGTGGATCATTTCGCGCTGAACCACCCTTTGCTGACGCTCCCAGTCCCGCCGCTCCTCGAGCAGGCGCCGAGTCTGGGCCAGTTTGCGCGCGCCATCCAGATGCTGACCGATCAACTCGGCAAATAGCTTGAATGTCGCGATCGTCTGCGACGATTTCAGCAAACGCGGCTGAGGATCGATTGCACAGAGGGTGCCGAAGAACTCGCCATCCGGCAAGTGGATGGGAAAGGACACATAGCTCTGGAAACCGTACATCAGCGGCGTCTGATGAGCGCGGTAAAGTTCATCTTCTGACACGTTCTCGATGATCACGGGGGCAGGGATCTGTCGGATCTCGTGACAGATCGTCGTCTCCACCGGCAGTTCATCACCCGTGGAGAGACCGAAGTCGATCTCATCCCTGGTGGCGCAGGCAATCCAGCGGCCCTCAGTCACCCGTGCCACAGCCGCAAAGCCCATACCTGTCATCTGGCACACCACGTCGAGGATCGAGGATACCGCCGAGATGGAAGCGATGATGTCAAGATCGGCCTGAAACTCGTTTTGCCTGCCTAGCGGTTCCTCGACATCAATAGAAGGCCCTTTGCGTTTGCCATGTCCGGAGAACACGAGGGAGAAAGATATTGCTACTCAAGATATTCGCAATGAAAAGCCATACCAAGCCGTGCAGCTCCAGAAAAACCTGTAAGAACTGAACCTGCCTGCTGTTCACGTATGTTGAGGTGAGGATAATGGGCGGACTGTAGCAAGATGAGGACTCACCATGGATGAGAAACGCACACAGAAGATCCGAGACCGGGCGCACGCGATCTGGGAGGACGCCGGTCGTCCGGAGGGCCGGGATGCGGAGCACTGGGCGCAGGCCGAGCGTGAGATTGCTGCGGCAGATGAGGCAGCAGTGGACGCCCCGAAAGCAAAGCGAGGGCGCTCTGCCAAGGCCGTAAGTGATATGTTCGCCGAGGACTCCGAAGATGCGCCGAAGACGGGCAGGGGCCGCAAACCCAAAGCCGTGACGGAAGACGGCGTGGACGCACCCAAGGCCACGCGCGGACGCAAGCCAAAGGCTGTGGCCCAGGATGCGGCAGACGGCGCAACGGGGGCCAGCGGGCAGG
>VGDE01000026.1 GCA_016869875.1 Alphaproteobacteria bacterium | reverse complement strand
AACGGCCTGCCGCGAAAGATCGTCCTCGACAAGAGCGCGGCCAACACCCACGGCATCAAGGACATCAATCGTATGTTGAAGCGGTTTGGCTGCCCGGTCCCGATCCAGATGGTGCGGATCAAATACTTGAACAATCTGATCGAGCAGGACCACCACTTCATCAAGCGCCGGGTGAGGCCGATGCTTGGCTTCAAGAGCTTCACGGCAGCGGCGTCGACCATCGCCGGGATCGAGTTGGTCAACATGATCCGCAAGGGGCAGTTCCGGCCCGAGCTCCGTCCCTTTTAGCAGTTCTGTCTGCTGGCTGCCTGAAGGACAGGAGAAAGATAGCAGTTTGTACTTCTCGCGCATTTCGCGACACAACCACCGATAGTGCCCTGCGCCTGCACTCGTTCACTGAGGCGAAAGGCGGCAGTTATGCGAGACCAGAGGGGCGCTGATTGTGGCAATTCGCAGCGAGGTAGGAGAGAACTCCATAAGGCCGATTTATGTCACATCATTCTTGTGACAAAGGGCCATGACGCTAAATGTGCGTCTCGTCCTTCACCTCGCGCCGCTCTGGAAATGCGCCCGTGGAAGCTCCTGCAAGGACTGTTGTGCGGCGGCGGCCATGGAACAAGTGATACCAGCCCTATAGTTCGTCGCCTTGGTCAAGCGAACGGCCCGCCGCCAAGGCAAGAGCGCTATTAACACATTCTGATACAATCATCGGTTTTTCGTAATGCGGGACATCCGCGAAACGTGCAGGAAGCACCTTTGCTTCGTAGGCCGTGGCAAAGACAAACGGGATGCCGCGTTGCCTCAGGACGTCTGCCAAGGCGTAGACTTCCGTTCCCTGCAGTTTGACATCCAGTATCGCCGCATCAGGGCAGTCCTGGCCATGAAGCATTGCCAACGCCTCCGATACGGATGCCGATGGTCCAGTCACGGCTCCGCCCCGGTCCTCGACCTGAGTGGCCATGTCCATGGCCGTCCAGAATTCATCCTCAACGATCATGATGCGCAGAGCCATCTGAGATCCTGTACTGCTGTCGCGCGAGCCATTTCGTCAGCAACTTGTTGCACATGAATTTCTGCGACGTTGCGCAGTGATGCGCGCTGTCAGGCGAGCGGCTTGCCGCCAGCGCAAGAGCGGCATCAATGCAGGCAGCACTTGAGCAGGGCTTCACAAGATGTGGAATGCCGGCAAGCCGCGGCGGCAGCTCGTGTTTTTCATACCCTGTCGCCAAAACAAATGGAATGTTCGCCTCCACCAGATAATCAGCGAAGGAGAATGCTTCTTCTGCCCGCAATTGAAGATCCAGAACAACAGCATCTGGACGCTATGCTCCCTCGACCATTTTCATCGCCTTAGACAGATGGCTCGTCGGTCCGGTCACCACGGCACCGCGATAACGCACTTCGGCCGCCAAATCCTGCGCGGTCCAATAATCATCCTCTACAATCATGATGCTGTAAGGGATGTGCTTCGTGGTTATTTTCATCAGCAACCTAATCTACCTAACGCTGTTCAATATCTATTTTGGCCGTATGGTTAATTCTAATAATAATGGTAAGTGATTTGGATAATAGTATCAACCTTGAAGTGCATTATTAGGTTTAACAGTCTGCTGAAGAAGTCAGCGCTCGACCTGGATTGGGGAACATGATTCTCCCGTGAGACGACCAAGGCGGGGTGATGATGCGCGGCACTGACGAGACGAGCGGGTCGCTGTTCAGCTATGTCGATCTTGAGGACCGCATCCCGGCTCGACACCCGCTGCGCAAGATCCGGCAGGTGGTGAACGACGCGCTTGCCAGCCTGGATGCCGAGTTTGCGGCGCGCTCCACCGACTTCGGTCACCCCTCAATTGCGCCGGAACGGCTGATCCGGGCGAGCCTGCTCCAGACCCTGTTCTCAGTTCGGCCCGAGCGGCAGTTGATGGAGCAGATGCAGTATAACCTGCTGTTTCGGTGGTTCGTGGGGGTTGGGTGTCGATGACCCGGTGTGGGGTGAAGGGCGTCAGCCCTGAACGGGCGAAGCCCCGGGCCGAAGGCCGACGATGTTCACCAAGAACCGGGACCGGCTGCTGACGACGGAGATGTCACACAAGGTGATGTCGGCGATCCTGGCACACCGGGAGGTCGCGCCGCCTTGTCGGACGAGCATTTCGCTGCGCGGTCCTTTGGTTCTCGGTCGACGGCAGGCTGGTCAAAGACTGGGCCTCCATGAAGAGCTTTCAGCCGAGGCCTGAGATTGCACCGCCTGATGACGAGGGGCCGGGCGACCCGCCTTCGCCAGACACGACCGCCGCCGACAAGCCTGAACAGACCCGAGCCGAGATCAACCTGATGCCTCGCCCCACCCACTGGACAGTTGATCTTGATCAAAGAGATTGTCTCTATTTGTCTGCATTAGACGGCCAAACATTTCCAAGAGGCCAAGCCATGACCCGATCTGTCCTGTTCAAGAAACTCCGCCCCTTCTCACAACGTGCTGGCACCCCTCTGCGTCTTGTAGCGGCAGAGGGTGCCGCGGAACGCGTAACGAGCCCGAGGGCGGAACCTTCCTTGCCTCGCCCCTCAGCCTACGTCGTCCCTCACCCTCACTTGGCGCAGGCCGTGGAGGATGCGCCTCGCTTGACCAAGCCGCTGACCTGCTACATCCGCCAACGCTTCCATGACAGCCACCGCAGCGATCTGGCTGAACTGATCCGCTTGTGCCTGCAGATCGCGGCGCGCTCCGGAGACGATGGGCAGACATTCGCAAGGATCCTGGCTGTGCTGACGGTGATCAACATGCAGCTTGCGGCACGAATGGAAGAGGACGAGACGTTTCTCTTTCCGATGATGGTTTCCGCGGCCTGTCCCAAGCTGACGCTTCTGATCAGGCGCTCCATGACGGAGCATCGGGCTCTGCGGGATCGCCTGGAGGAACTGCGCAATCTGATCCAGCATGCAGACGCGCCGACAGCCGCCGGTCCCGACTGGCGCGCGCTTTGTGTAGGGGCACAGGACTTTGCCGACGATCTGGTTGCGCACCTTCACCTGAAGGATGCGGTGCTCTTTCCCCGGTTCCTCTGAAGCAGGGGGTGAGCCTTTCCATCTGGAAGGTCGTTGCAGGCAATGAGCGGACGCCGATGATCCCGGCTCGCCTTGCCGCGTGAGGGAGGCCAAGAAGGTGCAGGCTTCTCGGGCTTCGTCTTCCTCCGCCCGCTCGCGGCGTTCCCCGAGTCCGTCGAGTAGGACGGCGGCTTCATGATCGGAAAAGCGCATCTGCCACTCCGGGAACAGCCGGTGTTCAGTGGCCCCTGATCGAGGATCGTCATGTCCATGTGGCGGTTGCCGTCCCGCAGGGTGGAGAGCAGCTGGAACGGCTGAACTGCGGCCCTTCCGGCTGCTGGACAAACAGGCCACCATCAACGTGCAGGCGGCCCGATCGCCCGCTGTTCGTATCCATCAAAGTCCTGCCTCAACAGGATTTACTGACCGTGCATCAAGCTTTTCAGGGGTGAAATGGCGTCAGTCGTAGGGCCTCAAGACGCCATCGCCCGCGATCACCGACCGGTTTCGGCCTGAAGCCTTGGCTTCATAAAGGGCTTGGTCCGCGGCCTTCACGACCTGATCAAAGGACCGACCCGAACGCAGCGGGCGGCAGCAAAGACCGACACTCACTGTGACAGGCGCAGCGCTTCCGGTGACACTGGCTGCCGCTGCGTGGACGCGTCGGTTGAGGGAACGTGCCGCCTCATCATCGGCTGCCGCAATGGCCAGGATGAACTCCTCTCCGCCGTACCGGCCCACGATCTCATGCAACCGGATCGTGGAAGCAAAGGCAGCCCCCAACTGGCGCAGCACGTTGTCGCCGGCATCATGTCCGAAGGTGTCGTTGACTGCCTTGAACCGATCGATGTCGAGCAGCAGAATGGTGACTGCCGCACCGGCCTCGTCGGCTGCAAGGATCAGTTCTTCGATCAAGCGCGTGGCCTCTCGTCTGTTCAGCAGTCCGGTAAGTTCATCTCGCGAGGCCAGTTCCTTCAGCGAGCGCGTCTGCTTTTGCAGCTGATTGCGGGCGCTCAGCACCTCGCTTTGGAGCTTCTCGCGCTTATCGGCGCACATCACGCTCCAGAGAACGAGGTCCGGATCCCGCTCGTGCACGCAGACGTTGGCCACCACCGGCATGCGGCTGCCGGACCCGGTTGCCACGGTCAGGGCGATTTCTTCGCATCGGCCTTCTGTCAACAGGATCGGGTAAACGTAGCTGTTACAGAAGATCCACGAAGCCGGGGTCAGCAGTGCCTCGATATGAAGTCCCTGCAGTTGAGTGCCGGATCGGCCCAGCTGCGCCGCGGCCTGGGCATTGGCAAAGCGGATGATCCGTGAACTGTCCGTGGCGAAGCAGCCGACCGGGAAGTGGTCGACCCCGAAAAGGTCCTGTGGCAGCGAAAACCCATCAAGCATGAGTGTTTTCTTTGATGAAGGTCCTGACATGGTGTGCAACCGCGCCAGGATGCGTCATGTGAAGGTAGTGCCCGTCAGCGTCGATGATCTCAAGCCGGCTGTCGGGGAGCGTCTCTTGCATGTACTGGCCCACCGAAAGCGGGGCCAGCGCGTCGCGCGCGCTTTGCAGCACCAGCACCGGGTGCTGGGACCGGCCGAGCAGTTCGCGATGGTCGGACAGAAAGGTGGCTTCGGCGAAGGTTCTGGCGGTCACCGGATCCGTCGAGCAGAAGCTTCCCGCCAGCTCTTCCGACAGATCCGAGCCGGCAGACTCCCCGGTCACCAGGGGAGCCAGATGATGGGCCCAGCCAATGTAGTTCCTGTCCATCAGCGCGATGAGTTCCTCCAGATCGCTTCTCTCGAACCCGCCGGCATAGCCAGGCAGGTTGAGGAAACAAGGGGAAGGGCAGATCATCACGAGGTTGGCGAAGCGTGCCGGTGCGGCGATGGCCGCCATCAGCCCGATCATGCCGCTGACGGAATGGCCCACCAATGTGGCATCCTGCAGCGAAAGGCTCTCGCAGATCTCGCCGAGGTCCTCGGCAAACCCTTCCAGCTGGCTGTGCCTGTCAGGATCGAATTGTGAAAGATCGGACGCTCCGCAGCCGGTGTAATCGAAAAACACCAGCCGGAAGTCGGCAAGATGCGGCTGAAGCGCGCGCCACATGTTCTGATCGCAGCCGAAGCCATGCGCCAGCACAAGGGTCTGTTCGCCTTCACCCCGCACAACGACATTGTTTCTGCGTAAACTGTTCCAGTGCATATCTGCGCGCGTCTCTCAGGTTCGTCCAGGAGATGTCTCGCTAGCAGCCGGAGAACCTGCCGGTCAAAACAGGAATAAGCGCCATTTTAGGAAGCTTTAACATTTCGTTCACTCAGCCGCTGACGTGGTCGATCGAGCTTCGCGCAAGAGGACGAAGAGTTTTCTCTCCCATTCGACTCGCTGTCAGTCCGCGGATTGGCAGACTCCACAATGCCTTTCTTCCTTTCCGACAGAAGAATGCATCATCTTGCACAAGAGATCAGAAATCTGGCTTGGAGGTATTTTGTCAATTATATGACAGTAACGCTCGCACTTGTAAATATGAGTAGTTTCCAGGGAGGGGAGGTGGTACAGGCTCCCAGAATCAGCTTAAAATTGTGCATATCGAAATGAGTAGAGCCAACGACTCCTGCCTTATGGCCGCCTTTTCAAACGATTGCCATCGAGTTTTTTTTGAATGCCTTCTTGAGGAAGCCAGAAATCGCCTTTCCATGGATGTTGCGTACATATCTGAAGTTTCAGGAGGACGATTGATTTTTCGTGCTGTTTCCTCTCGAGTCGGAGAAACGGTTATTCAAGAAAGCAACAGTATGAACCTTGGGGAAACCTACTGCAAATATATTATAGATAACGATCTTCCTCAGGTAATCAATGATACTGCACAGCATGATATTTCGGTCTCCCTTCCGGTGACCCAAATGATCCCCATCAAAAGCCACATCAGCGTCCCAATCCACCGTGAAGATGGGAGCATCTTCGGAATGTTCTGCTGCATTGGACAGAGGGTTAACCCAAATCTTTCAGAGTCGGATGTTGAATTGATGAAGGATTATGCAGAACAGGTCGCTAGTAAAATCCAAAACATATCAATAGCCGCGTTGACAGCCTCTAGATTCATGCCTTCAGTCGTGACAAATCTGTAGAAGCGAAAGTTGGTTAAGGCGGTCGTTCCTCGCTGTTCGGCAGATGCAGAAGGCGCCTGACCTGACGCAAGTGCTGCGCGTTGTCGTTGGGCTCACCGATCAGGCCTTCATAGGTGGAGCGACTGCCGATCGATGGCTTGCACTACTGCCCTTCATATCACAGACGCAAAAGCTGCCATAGCAAACCCGCAAGTTCTTCTGCTTCCGTTGCAGCAAAGAGTGGAGCAGGCTGATGATGCGGTTGCCGCTTCGGAGTTAGCTGAGCTTGCCAGATTACCCGCGCCCGCTTGATATTGAGGTTCGAAAGCGAAACCTGCTCCTTTTTTTTGGGGTGCCATGAGAGCCAAGTTCTACTCCACTTTTCAAACCTTTAGCCAGCCGCAAGTTTTGGCGGCAGGCGAAGATCTATACTGACGCCCCCAAAAAGGCGATCCTGGGAATGGCGAACATGGGCGTGCATCTGAGCGGCGGCGGCATCGCCATCCCCGGATCTGATCGCATGATAGATGCCTTTATGCTCAGCCAGTACACGCTCCAGCCCCGAAAGGCCCTCGCGCAGCAACGACTGACCATGCATCTTCATTCCGACGGAGATCTGCTCGTGCAGGGCGCGCAGGGTTGCCTCGAAGTAAGGATTGTTGGCAGCCTGTGCCACAGCGATGTGGAAGGTGAAGTCCGCATCTTCGCGGTGCAGCATCGAGCCGGTTGCAGCTCCCATCAGGTCCAGAGCACGTGCAAGCTCGGCAAGAGCCTCGTCATTCCGCCGCTCCGCCGCGAGACGTGCGGCTTGGGGCTCGATTGTCAGGCGAAACTCATAACAGCGCTGTATATCAGCGATCGTTTCGATCCTGCCGAAACCTAACGGGTTGACCTGCCGCGCGCTGACAAAATTCCCCGCGCCTTGGCGGGAAACAAGCAAACCCTCAGCACGCAGCCGCTCAAGTGCCTCACGCAGCACTGGGCGAGACACACCAAACTCTGCGGCCAGCACCATTTCCGGAGGCAGCTTTTCCTCGGCGGCATATTCGCCGTTGCTGATCCGCCCAAAAAGGGTGTTGTAAACATGATCAGCAAAGGATGGACGTGTTTTCTGCCGACGCTCTTTCAAGCCGAAATCCCACGATTGTCAATGCGGCCGAACTGTCCCGCAACAAACCTGTTATCAACCATTTTTGCAAGCTGCGCCAGAGCCTCGCGACCTCCGAAGCCACCTGACTTCGTGACAACTGCAACAGTGCGTCCATCCGCCAACTGGGCACGTGAGACGGGAACCCCGGGCAGCGCTGTGCCCTCAACATCAAGATGCCCAACCCCCATCCTGGACAGGATCGACCCAGCCGTTTCCCCGCCACAAGCAATCAGGGTGGCGGGCAACTGCTGCCGGAGGAACCTGTCGGCCAGCGCCCCTGCGAAAGCATCGCCTGCGCTTCGAGGGTCCGCCGGTGCTCCCGGGCCGGGCACCATCTGAAACAGTTGGAACAGTCCCTCTTGCACGTTCCCCTGCTCTTCAAGTTGCCCGTCCGGAGCGGGGATCGCTGCAAGACCAAGCTGCGCAACCTGCGCCAGCGTAATGGGATCACGTGAGCCGATGGCGAAGATGGCGGGAGCCTGCAGCAATGGACGCTCTGAAAGCACCGCTTCCGGCCAAAGCCGTGTCACCAGCGCTTCAGCCAGCGACCGTGCCCCGACGGCCAGTTCATTCTCTTTGCTGGCAGCTGCCTTCATGTCATCAGGTGAAACTATATCCGGAACCTCCACCTCAAGGCCCTCGAATTTGGTGGCAACGTTGATCGGCGCGTCGATCCCTGTCCCCGAAAGCATGCCTGCTTGCTGAGTGCGGCCCATGTCCGGAAGAGCGGGCGCCGCCACTATTTCTTGCTTGTTCAAGACCTGCGCCAGAAGCGTCGTTTCCAGCGCAACATGGCCCTTGAGGCGCGAGTCCACCTTTTTCATCACGTGCGCAGGTGCGAGCCAGGAAAGGCAGGCACATACCTGTGTCATCGCCTGCCGCGACGCGTGTTCAGAGCCATCGCGGCTCCCTGTGCTCACTGCCACAACCGGTGGAAGCGCGTCCCCCTCGGCGGCAGCCAGAGCCTGGGGTGACAGGAAAACTCGGGTACCAATACCACGCCGTGCAGCCTCGCAGGCACTGTCCAGTGCACCTGTCAAATCGTCGGCGACGATCAGAAGACGCGGCGATCCCAGCATCAGTTGGTGGCCTGTGGGATCGGCACCACCATGTGCCGAATAAACTGACGGAAGTGGGTGTAGCTTACATGCAGACGCCCTGTGCTGTCCTGCAGGATTGAAGGGTAGGACAGTTCTCGATTGACCTGATCGGCGGAATTGTTCGACAGGCAGTAGCCATCGCTGAAGGCCAGATCGATCCGCTGTGTCCAACTGTTCCCGCCATCTTCGGACAGCGCCAGCGACAGGGGCGCTCGTGGCGCCCCCCAGAAAGCGCGGCCCGGCTGCGCGACTGCGGTATCGGTGTCATCTTCCTCGATCTCATCGTACAGCGAGACGCGCCGCCCTTCGGCATCCTCGCGGCTGGCGTGGTTATAGACGATGCCGATGCGCCCATCGGCCAGCCGAACGGCCTGCACCGAAGAGTTGTTGTTTGGCAGGCCTGCCGGTTCCGGGGCAGTCCAGTTGAGGCCACCGTCCCCTGAGTGCGAGCGCCAGACGTGGTCAGCCCACCGGCTGCGATAGAAAGCCACCATCTGGCTGTCCTCCAGCGGCACGATGTTCATGTGCACGCAGCCGAGGCTCCCTAGAACCTCCGACATGCTCCAGCTTTTCCCACTGTCGCGCGAGATCATCACGACGCTGTCATCATTCTCGCCCGTCCAGGTTTCGCCTGCTTCCGTGCGGCACCGGAAGCCCGGCAACAGCCACGCCCCGTCCGGCGCGACTATGACCGGCTGACGGACGAAGATGCCCTTTTCCCGCCAAAGCGGTTCCGGATCGCTCCAGCTGTAACCGCCATCTTCCGAGATACGGAACCGCACCTCGGCCTCGTTCTGACGGCCGCCCGGCTGTGCCGTGTAGATCAGCCACAGCCGGCTGTCCGGAGCGGTGAAGAGGACCGGGTTCTGCTCGGACCGGGCGGGGTCGTCCGAAAGCTGCAGTGGCTCGCTCCAGCCGCTCTGGCCAAGCCGTGACATGAAGATCGAGATGTCCGACTTGCCCTCCATCGTGCCGCCGAACCAGGCGCAGAGAACCGTGCCGTCCGGCAACTCATGCAGGAACGAGGCGTGGTTCTGAACGCGTCCGGTCGGCAGGTCGGTGGTGGGGAATGCGGTCTGGTTCACGGGAGTTTCCTCTTCAGGCAAGGGCAAGGCGGGGGCGAAGGGCGAAGCGCCACATCATGATCAGGGCGGTGGCGGCGACCGAGATGATCCAGCCGGTCGACAGGGTCGGTGTGACCACCAGCGCCACGCTGAGGATGGCGAAGGCGCCGCGCTCGATCAGGCTCAGGTTGCCGCGCAGCCAGCCCATCAGGAACACGGCCCAGCAGAAGGTTGCCAGCAGCATCCCAGCCGCGCCGACAGAGATCTGGGCGGCATTGCCCTGCCACAGGACATGCGGATCGTTGATGAAGCCGAAGGGCACCAAGAAGATGACCAACGAATACCCAAAGGCGATTAGTCCCGTCCGGTTGGCATTTGACTTGGCGATTCCGGCAGCCGCGTAGGAGCATAGTGCCACCGGGGGCGTGACCATCGACAGGACGCAATAGTAGAGAACGAAGAGGTTCGCCGCCAGCCGGTCGACGCCAAGGTCCATCAACGCGGGGACGAAGACCAGCGACCCGATGATATACGCGGCAACGGTTGGCAGGCCCATGCCCATGATGATGCATCCAAGGATCACCATCAGCAGTGACAGGTACAGATTGCCCGTCCCCATGTCGGACAGCAGCCGCACGAATTTCAGCGCAAGGTTCGACTGCGTCGCGACGACCATGACAACGCCAACCGCAGCCAGCGGCGCCGAGATCCAAGCCATCTGGCGGGCCGTGTCCATAACCGTCTCGTAAAGCTGCTTGACGTCGTAGCGGGTCGCCTTGCGCAGCATCGGCGCGATCAGCGCAATGGCCGTACCGACCAGTGCGGCATAGGGGGCCGAGTAACCCGCGATCAGGGTCGCGATCATGGCCACCGGGGCCAGCAGCAAGTGGACCCGCGGCATGACTGGAGGAATGTCCAGAAGCTCGGGCGCGACGTTGCCGGCGCCGGTCTTGCGGGCGCGCAAGTCCACGATCACGAAGAGCGCAAAGTAGAAGGCAGCGGCAGGAATGAGGGCGGCTGCCGCAATCGTGCCGTAGGGAATGCCCAGCATGTCGGCCATGACGAAAGCCGCAACGCCCATGATCGGCGGCATCAGCTGCCCCCCGGTCGAGGCGATCGCCTCGGTCGCGGCCGCCTGCTCCTTGGTGTAACCTGAGCGGTGCATGATCGGGATCGTCAGAACCCCGGTCGAGGTGGTGTTGGCAATGGCCGAGCCTGACACCATCCCGAAGAGGGCCGAGCCAACCAGCGACATCTTCGCCGCCCCACCCTTGAGCCGCGCGGTCATGCGCATGGCCAGGTCGATGAAGAGCTGGCCGCCTCCGGTCGCGGTGAAGACCGCGCCAAAGAGGACAAAGTAGAAGACGAAGTTGATGGCCGCACTGGCGGTGACGCCGAAGATGCCATCGGTCTTCATGCTGATCAGTTCGGTCTGGGTCGGCAAAGTGAAGCCCGGGAAGGCCATCCAGCCGGGGAACCATGGTCCCAGATAGCCATAGGCGAGGAATGCCAGTACAACCGTCAGAAGCGACCAGCCGACCGAGCGCCGCACTGCCTCGAAGATCAGGAAAAGGCCCGCGACGTGCAGGAAGATGTCGACCGGCAGGACTGGGTCGATCATCTCGAAGCGCCGCTCAAGACGGTAGATCTCTCCCGCATAGATCACGACGATGGCCAGCGACAGCACAACCCCGCCGATATCCAGCAGTCGGCCTGCGACGCGCCCGGCGCGGCTTTCCCATTGGAGGGGCGTCCAGGCAAAGACCAGCGCCACCGCCATGAAGACGTGGAAGCTCGCTGCGGCCAGGGGCGAGCTTGGGCTGAAGAACTGACTGATCAGGAAGCCGACATAAGCGATCGACAGAACAGTCTGAAGGACCCGCCACCACGGGTCGAAGCGAAGCAGATTGGTCATGGTCATGGCTGAGGTCCCGAAAGGGCGAGAGGGTTGCGGCTGACGCGAGGGATGCGCCAGCCGCTGCTGATCATTCGATCCAGCCGCGCTCGCGGTAGTAACGCGCCGCACCGGGGTGAAGCTCGATCACCGCCTGATCGGGCTTGGCGCCAGCCTGTGGGTCCCATGCCGCCAGAGCCGGGAAGGCCGCCGCGATGCGCTCTTGCTGCTCAACCAGCGAGCGCGTGACTTGATAGACAACACCCTCGTCCAGATCGGCATTGGCGATCAGGATCGTCGGCGTCATCGAGGTCGTGTAGGCGCCTTCCTGGCCCGGATAGCTGCCCTCGGGCATGTCGGCCTGCGGTGCGCCAAGTCCGGCCATGTGGTCCAGCACGGTCTGCGAGGCGGGCACGAACACCATCGGCGTGGTCATCGTCACCTCGGCCATCGTCGCCTGCCCAACAGGCGCGTTCTCGATATAAACATCAGCGGTCGCATCACGCAGCATCTGCGCGATCTGGGCGGTGCTGATTTGAGTGATCGCACCACGGCTGCGCATGTCCTCAAGGCTCGAGCCGAGTGCCTCGAACATGTAGTTGGCCAGGATCGGAACTTGCGAACCGGCGGGCTTGAGCACGAAGCGCGGCGGGTTGTCTGAAGCGACCATCTCGTCGAAGGTTGTCAGACCGCTGCGCTCGACATAGTCGCGGCGCGCCGCGATGGTTGTGTAGGCCAGCTGCAGCCCACCAAGAACTGCGCGGGCATTGTTCGCCTCGCGGCCTTCGAACTCCTCGCCGATCCCGTCACGTGCCCAAACTGCGGCGGACGCGGAGACAAAGCCGAAATCAGCCGCGCCCTGGCTGACGGCGACTGGGTTGGTCATCCCGCCGCCGCGCGGCAGGACGTCGACCGAAATTTGGTGATCGCCCTCAGAGGCCTCCATGATCTCGCCGAAGGTCGAGCCATAGGAGTACCAGCCGCCACCGGGCTCTTGCGTGATCAGGCTGACCGAAACCGGATCGGCCATGGCTGCGAATGGAATGGCCGAGACAGCGGAAACCGCTGCAATAATGCTGAATCGCTTCATGTCATCCTCCCAGTTGCGCGGACACGCTGTCGCGCAGTGTCAATTTGACCCCTCCTCCGGGGTTTGCCTCTTGGCAAAATGAATCGCCGTAAGTCATTGCAAACTTCCAGCGTGTTGGAAACTTGTCAACAGATATGTGTGGGACCTGAGTGTTAGCTCAATGCAACTTGTTTAAGTTGACTGAAATTGCGGTACAAACTCCGTATCTGGCCGACTCTCTCCGGCTATTTGGTTGGAGTAGTTGTTGACAACTTGTAAGCAAAATACTAGCCCGAAAGGACAGTAAGCGGAGGATAGTGATGCTGGACCAGCCCCTAGAAATACTTCAGCCCGGCTGCGTGAGGATCGGGACCGGGCAAGCTCTCCGTCTTGATGAATGGCTGCGGCACCGGGGCCTGAGCAGACCCGTTGTTATCGCGGACGCCTTCAACGCCATACGGCTTTCAGCTTTGGGTCTCGATCAAGAGACGCCCTGCCAAGCCATCCGTCCCGAACCGACCCTTACCGAGCTGACTGAAGCTGTGGCTTACGCCCGCGGCGCTTGGCGGGATGGTCCTGATGCGATTATCGGCTTTGGCGGCGGCAGCGCGATGGATATCGCCAAGCTCGTTTCGGTGATGTTGAAGCCTGATACGCAATTTGACGATATTTCAGGACCGAACCGCGCACCGGCACGAACAGTGCCGCTGATCCAGATCCCGACCACTGCCGGCACCGGCAGCGAGGCTGGCACCCGCGCCCTGGTGACTGAGCCTGAAACTCTTCGCAAGGTTGCGACCGAGAGCCCGCATATGTTGGCTGATCTGGTTATCCTCGATCCGGAACTGACCACCTCCTTGCCGGCCGCCATTACTGCCGCTACTGGGGTCGACGCGCTGGCCCATTGCGTCGAGGCTTTCACCAGCCGCCGCGCACATCCCATCATCGACCGTTACGCGCTGGAGGGCGCGCAGCTGATCGGAAAGTACCTCAGCCGGGCTGTCGAGAACGGCAACGATCATGAGGCACGGGCCGGGCTGCTACTGGCATCGTTCTACGGCGGCGTCTGCCTTGGGCCCGTGAACACCACGGCCGGTCATGCGGTTGCCTACCCGCTAGGAACGCGCCACCACCTGCCCCACGGACTAGCCAACGCCCTGATGTTCCCGCATGTCCTGGCGGCTAACCAGGACAGCTGCCCCGAAAAGACCGCGCAGATCGCCAAGGCCTTGAACCTCGACGAGAGCCGCCCGTTGATCGAGACGGCAGGTGAATACTGCGCCTCGCTCGCACTGCAGATGCGCCTGTCGGATCACAATATTCCGCAGGACGATCTGCCTGAAATGGCCGCCGAGGCACATGCCATTCGCCGGCTGCTGGACTGGAACCCCCGCGATCTGACGCAGGACGACATCCTGGCGCTGTATCAAGCTGCCTACTGAATGGAGTGACATCATGACCACCTCTCTCATCGCCATCACGATGGGCGACCCCTCGGGTGTCGGCGCCGAGGTCACCCTGCGCGCCGCCGCCGATCTGCCGGAAGCGCAGCGGGCAAACCTGATCGTCGTGGGCGACATCGACGTGCTGAACCGCGCCAACGCGGCGTTGAGCGTAGGCCTTGCACTGCATGAGGGCGCGCATGCACCCGCCGGAACCCTGCGCGTGCGCCACGTTCCAGTCGAGGGGCTGCCTGAGACCTTTGGCGTGCTGTCCCCCGCCTGCGGCGAAGCCTCGTACCAGTACATCCGCACCGCCGTGGATATGGCACAGGCGGGCGAAGTCACCTGCATCGTCACCGCTCCCATCAACAAAGAGGCCCTGAACGCGGCCGGGCATCACTACGACGGCCATACCGGCCTTCTGGCACACCTGACCGAGAGCAAGGGCAGCTGGATGCTGCTGGCCTCCGAGCGGCTGAACGTCATCCACGTCTCCACGCATGTTGCGCTGAGGGATGCAATCATGCGTGCAACACCCGAGCGTATCCTTGAGACGATCCGCACGGGTCACCGTCACTTCCAGCGCATGGGCGTTGCCGCACCCCGCATTGCGGTGGCAGGGATCAACCCGCATTGCGGCGAATCGGGCCTCTTCGGAAGAGAGGACGACGATCAGGTTGCACCCGCCGTCGCTGCGGCGAAAGCCGAAGGGATTGACGTCACCGGCCCCATCTCGGCCGATACGGTCTATCACCGGGCCTACCAAGGCGCCTTTGATCTGGTCGTTGCCCAGTATCACGACCAAGGGCACATCCCGATCAAGCTGGTCGCCTTTGACACCGCGGTAAATGTCTCGCTCGGCCTGCCGATCGACCGCGCTTCGGTCGATCACGGCACGGCCTTCGACATCGCGGGCACCGGCAAAGCCAACCATGTCAACATGCTGAGCGCCCTTTCCTACGCTCGGAAGCTGGCCGAAGCGAAGCGCAATGGCTGAGCGGCGCGCACTTGTCACCGGCGCAAGTTCCGGCATCGGGCTCGAGATCTGCCGGACTTTGCTGGCCACGGGCTGGCAGGTGACCGGCCTTAGCCGCCGCGCGCCTGAGGGTGACCTTGGGCCATGTTTCACGCATGTGTCCGTCGATCTTCTGGACGACGCAGCACTGGACGGAGCCCTTGCAGAGTTGCCCGCCCCCGATGCCTTGATCCATGCGGCGGGCGTCCTGCGGGTGGGCGATCACGCGCAGATGTCGCGGGCGGATGGTGCGCAGATGTGGCGCCTCCACCTCGACGTGGCGGCGCAGCTGGTCCAGCATTTTGCACCACGTATGCGGGATGGCGGGCGGATCGTCCTCATTGGCAGCCGCGTTGCCACCGGCGCCAAGGGCAAGGCCCTTTATGCGGCCTCCAAGGCCGCCTTTACCGGGTTTGCCCGTTCGGTTGCGGCCGAGTTGGCTCCTCGGCAAATTACCGTCAACATTGTGGCTCCCGCAGCCACTGACACGCCGATGCTGCGGGATCCAGCGCGGCAGGGCGTTGGCCCCGATGCGCCGCCCATTGGCCGCTTTGTGCTGCCCGAAGAAGTGGCGGGCACGACGGCCTTCTTGCTGTCCGGCGCTGCCGCCAGCATGACGGGGCAAACGCTCGTCATCTGCGGAGGCGCTTCGCTCTGAACGGCGCGTCAGCTGCTGGGCGGCATAGCGTCGTGCTGACGGTCCCGTCGTAGCCTGTGCTCACGCCAGAGGATGAGGATGCCTGCCAGCACGACCAGCGCCGCGCCTGCCAGAACTGTAAGAGTGGGGGCTTCGCCGAAGACGAACCACCCGATCAGCACGGCAAAGATCATTGAGGTGTAATCAAAAGGCGCGACCACCGACGCATCGGCAAATCGGTAGGCGGCAGTCAGGCAAACCTGTCCTAGGCCACCGATCAGGCCTATCCCGATCAACAACGCCATAGTGCTTGCATCAGGCATGATCCAACCAAAGGGGATCGTCAGAAAGCTCAGCACTGTCGAGGTGATGGTGAACCAGAAGACGATCGCTGTGGTCCGTTCAACCTGAGCCAGCTTGCGGATGAAGATGTGAGCGAGCGCTGCAAAGATTGCGCTGCCCAGTGCCACCACAGCTCCCAGGATGCGGTTTGGATCGGTGGGTGTCGTATCACCAAGCTGCGGGGACAGAACAATCAGCACGCCTATGAGGCCCAGGCCTACCATGCTGAGCCGGAACAAACGTACATCCTCTCCCAGGAACATGCCCGCGAAGATGACAACCAGCAGCGGAGCGGCGTAACTCAGCGCCGTCACCTCGGGCAGCGGCAACAGCGACAGCGCCCAGAAACTGAGTGCCATGGAGGCGGTGCCGATGACACCGCGATAGACGTGCCCCATGGGCCGTGACGTACGCAGTCCGCTCAAGAGTTCACGCTGCCACATCAGCCAACCCAGGATCAGCGGCAGCGCAAAGAACGACCGGAAGAATACCTGCTGGCCGGGCGGCACGGCGACATCCAGATTGCCGGTCGTCTTGATCAGCGCGGACATGACGATGAACAGCAGGACGCTGAGGCATTTCAGCAGGATGCCCTGAAGCGGACGAGGTGCCTGTGACGCCATTCCTTAAACCTTCGGCAGTGAGGTAAGCGGCGACCATCTGTCACGACTGACTAGAGTTGATTGGAACAGGTACCGGCTACCCTTCCCTTTGGCCGATTTACAAAGCATCTTGCTCTTCCGGAAATTCTTGCGAAGCGAGCATCTGTAGTGGCTACAGAGTGGCCCTTCCGTTTTGCGATCAAATCGCTTCCGGAAACACTAGCCCGTAACGCTTCGCCTCAAGGCGCATATCGTCGACGATCCCCGCATGGAAGACGATGCCTGAGGCAAGGGCCTCCGCTTTCCGTGTTTGTGCCGCTTGACCGGGCAACCGGACAGGTTGCACGGGATCGCGTGCGGGAGACGACAGACAAGCTTCAGCGAGCCAGCCTATTTGGCGTAGAAAGGCAGTCCTGCCGCCAAAGGCCTCGGGGTCGTAAACCGCAATGGATACTGCCGCATTGGTTCCAGCGGGTTGGTCTGCTCTGCCGTAACCGGCAAGCCCCTGTGTCAGCGCCTCAACCGACAGGGCCATGCCATACCCCTTCTGACCATGATCCAGCCCGCCTGTCGGCAGAAGCGTTCCCCCCTGCGACAGCACAACAGGGTCATTTGTTGGGGCCCCCGCAGCATCCATGAGCCACTGATGCGGATAGGTCTGCCCCTCACGCACCATGCGGGCACACATGTTCGCTGTGGTGATCGAGGCCGAAATGTCGATGAGGATTGGACCGTCGGGAGCGGGAATGCCCCATGCGACCGGATTGGGGGTGAAGACGCCCCCTGTTCCACCGAACGGAGCTACCTGAGCGCCCGAAGGGGAGGATGAGGCGATGAAGGCCAGTAGCCCCTGATCTGTGGCAATATGCAGATACGCCGCAAGCGCGCCTATATGATGGCTGTCGCCAATGACCAAAGTGGCGGTGCCATACTGGCGCGCCCGCTCGCAAGCCAGGGTCAACCCCTGCGACGTCAACCATGCTCCAGGCAGTCGCCGGCCCCGCCAGCAGATCGCCGCGCCCCGGTCCGAGATAACCTCGGGGGTCCCGGTCCGCGTCATCACACCGTCCTCGATCCCGCGCAGGTACCACGGCGCCAGTGCCAGCCCGTGGGTTGTGTGGCCCATCAGGTCCGCTTCCAGCAAGTAGGTTGCAACGGCCTCGGCCTTTTCGTGATCCAGTCCTGCTTTGGTGAACAGCTCGGCCGCAAAGTCCCGCACGGCGCGTGGCTCCCAAGCCATTAGCCGAGGTCCTTTGCGTTCAGGCAACGAGCAGGACGCTGTCCTGCAATCAGGCTTTCGATATCCTCGCAGACCATCAAACCCATGTTTTCAACCGCCTCGCGGGTGTCCGCGCCGGAATGAGGCATGAACAGCGCGCGTGGATGCGAAAAGATGGGATGCGTGATGTCCGGAGGCTCGGCTACGAACGCGTCAAGTGCCACGCCGCCAAGCCGTCCGGCCTCCAGTGCGACAGCAACGGCGTCCAGATCCACGACCTCGCCGCGTGCAAGGTTCATCAGGCAGGCAGTCGGCTTCATGAGCGCCAGTTTATCGGCATTGATGAGCGCTGCGTTCCCCGCCCCGCCAAAGACGTGCAGCGAGACGTAATCTGCCTGCGCCAGAAGCTCGTCCAACGGCAGCAGGGTAATGCCCCACTCCGCCGCGAAATCACGGTCTGGATAGGGATCGCAGGCAACCACCTGCATCCCAAGGCCTACCGCCATCCGTGCCAAGCGCTTGCCAATATTGCCAAGGCCTACGATGCCGAGCACCTTGCCGCCCAGTTGCGTGCCGACCTTGCGATCCCAACCGCCCGACGTGACTGAAGCGTGCCCTGCCGGAATATTGCGGGCAAGTGAGAACATGAATCCAACAGCCAGTTCGGCCACCGCGTCAGCATTGGCCCCGGGGGTGTTCATCACGGGCAGACCGGCCGCAGTGCAGGCAGGAATGTCGATGTTGTCTACGCCGACACCGTGCTTCAGCACTGCCTTCAGTGACGAAGCCTGCTGCAGCGTCTGAGCGGTGACCGGCACCAGCCCCACGACAAGGTAATGCGCTCTTGCGATATGGTCGGACAGGCCCCCGTCGGGTCTCGTGGTATCGATGCAGCGGACGAGCTCCCACCCGTTCCGGGCGATCACTTCCGGCACCCGGCCATGCTTGCCGAAGCCCGGCGAGGTGGTCAGGACCACAGTCACTGCACCAGTCCCCGGGCGGCCATGATCTCGCGAATTGCGGCATCCTGCGCGGCATCGGGCAAAAGCGCGGGCTGGCGCGACAGCCCAACTGAGGCATCATTCGTGAACAGCGCCCGCTTGACCATGGCTGGCGGAAAACCAAGTGCGTAAAGATCCTTGCGCAGACCGGCGAAGTTCTCTTGCGCCGCTTCGGCTGCAGCGATATCGCTCGCGTTGAACGCGCGGATGATCGAGGCTAGCAGATCGGGGGCAACGTTACCAAGCCCGGAGATGACGCCCGAGCAGCCCTGCTGCAGCCCCCACAAGACCAGATGGTCGGGAGCACAGTAGACCTCAAAGCCAGGGACCTGACGTGCAACCTCCAGATAGGCTTCGACGCTTTCGGTTGCGCCGCCGGAATCCTTGATCCCACGGATATTGCCATGCCCAGCCAGCTTCAATGCGGTTTCAGGCTCGATATGGTTCTGCGTGCGCGCAGGAATGTCATAAAGATAGATTGGCGTCGTCACCGCGTCTGCAACGGTCGAGAAATGGCGTACCATTCCGTCTTGCGTACAGGCGATGAAGTAGGGGGTAATGACCGCCGTTCCGGCCAGCCCCAACTTATCGAATGCTTGCGCCAGCCTCACCGTCTCGTAGGTTGAAGGGCAGCCTGCATTGGCAATGATCCGTACTCGGCCTGCAACTTCGTCGGCGATCTCCTCGACCAGACGCACCTTCTCGTCAAACATCAACGCGCTGAAGTCGCCGTTCGTGCCGCAGACCATCAGGTCGTTGCCGGCCTCGACTTGACGGCGGGCTTGTGCCCGAGTCGCAGCAAAGTTGATCGTCTCGTCGTCGTTGAAGCACGTGACGAGGGCGACATAGGCGTTGCGGGTCATGATTTATCCGTTCTGACTTGGGGTGGAGGTGCCGCGACCGGCTCGTGATCGCGCAATTAATGGCAAGAGCATTGAAAGGAATGCCAAGCCGAGGAACAACAAGGTGATGGGGCCGGACAGGAATGCCATGAGGTCGTTATGTGTCTGGAGCAGCCCCCGGCGCAGGTTTGCCTCCATCATTGGCCCCAGAATAAGAGCGATACAGAGTGCGGCCTGGCTGAAGCCGAATTTCTGCATGCCCCACCCCAGCAGGCCGAAGCCGACCATTGTGTAGAGATCGACCTGGTTCAGGTTGATGGCGAACGATCCAATGAAACAGAACACGACAATGGTTACTGCCAGGATATGGCGGGGGATCATCAGGATGCGGGAGAAGACCGGGATCAGCGCCATCCCGAAGACGAACATAAAGAGTGTGGCAATGAAGGTTCCACCGAAGATGCCCACAACAACATCTGGGTTGGTGATATAGAGCATCGGTCCCGGGGCGAGCCCTTGGATCATCAGCCCTCCCATCAGAACAGCAGTCACCACATCACCTGGGATACCCAGTGCGAGCAGAGGGATAAGTGCGGCAGCGCATACAGCGTTGTTGGCACTTTCGGTCGCGGCGATCCCGGGCGCATACCCGGTTCCGAATTTTTCCGGTGTTTTCGATGAGCGTCGTGCTTCGTTGTAGGCAATCCACGAGGCCGTGCCTGAGCCGGTGCCCGGGATGATGCCGATGATCGTGCCGATGATCGACCCCCGCACCAAGGCGCCCCTGCTTTCACGAAGGTCGCTGCGGGTAGGCCAGCGGCCGGCAACCTTTAGCGTAACCTTATTTTCCTGACCGAAGCGTTCCATCTGAGTGAAGACTTCAGACAGCGCAAAGAGGCCGATCAGGGCTGGCGTGAAGGCAAAACCTGAGGCGAAGCCTGAGACACCAAACGTGTAGCGCAATCCGCCGGTGATGGGATCAGATCCGACACAGGCAATCAGAATGCCCAAAAGGCCTGAGATGACCCCCTTCAGGATGTCTCCGGAGAGCGAGGCAATGATAGTCAGGCCAAAGAGCGCCAGAGCGAAATATTCGGCTGAGCCGAATTTCAATGCTACTCCTGCCAGCTGGGGTGCAAGGGTCGCCAGCACGACTGCAGCAAAAAGACCTCCGATTGTTGAAGCGACTGTAGCCATGCCCAGAGCACGACCTGCCTCGCCTCGTGCGGCCATCGGATAGCCGTCAAGCACCGTGGCGGCCGACGAGGGCGTGCCGGGTGTGCGCAAAAGGATCGCGGAAACACATCCGCCATAGATGCCGCCAATATAAATCCCAATCAGCATATTCAGCCCCATCACAGGAGCCATGCCGAAAGTCAGCGGGATCAGCAGCGCAACTCCCATCGTTGCGGTGAGGCCGGGAAGCGCACCAATAATCAACCCGCCAAACGTGCCCAGGGCGATAACCCACAGCACCTCGAGGTCGAAAAGCGGCAAAAGATAAACAAGGTTGTCCATTGCGATCCTGTCCGAGTTGCCGCCTGCACGAGCGGTTTCCGTGCAGGCGATCCAACCTAGCGTCTCAGTTGTTCATCCCAAGCAGGCCGAGATCTTCGATTGTCTGTCGTGCGACCTCGCTGTCTGCAACGGCGCGTGCTTCATAGGCCTCAGCATCTTCGAAAACCACGAACTCGCCCAGCTCCTCCATAGCCGTCCTGAACTCCTGGTCCTCCACGGCAGCGGCAATGGCCTCCTGCAGCGTAGCCTTCACCTCCTCGGGCAACCCTTCAGGTGCAATGATCCCTTTCCAGGACGACCAAGTGAAGTCGATGCCCTTTTCAGCCGCCGTAGGGGTATCCGGGAACACGTCGATCCGCTCGTCTTCCATGACAAACAGCGGAGTCATCTGTCCTGCCCCGCTGGCAGACAGCGCCTCCGCGGGGGAGGCGACCATGGCGTCGATGTGCCCCCCAATGCAGGCCGTACGAGCATCGGCCGAACCAGGATAGGGCACGCTCTCAATCTTGACGTCCGCAGCCTTTGCGAAGGCTTCAGCGGAAATATGGTTTGCGCCGCCGGCTCCAGAATTTCCTACCTGAACGGCATTGTCCTTGGCATGAGCCATGAAAGCATCGAAGTCTTGGAATGGTGCATTTGCGCAAGCCACCAGAACCTGCAGGTTGCGGCCAAACAACGCGATAAAGTTTACATCTTCAAGCTGATAGTCTGTCCCGCCTAAATGCGGCAGAAGCGCAAGCGGCCCTTGGGCGCCCGTGCCGAGCGTATAACCATCCGGCCGCGCATGAATTGCAGCTGATGTTCCGACTGAGCCGCCGCCGCCTGGCTGGTTGCGCACAACAACGCGTGCCCCCTCCAGCTGCCGGGTCAGGCTGTCAGCCAGCAAACGGACCGAGAGATCGGTGCCACCACCGGCCGAGTAGGGAACGATGATCTGAATTGGCCGCTCCGGGTAATCGGCCAGAGCAGGCACAGCAAGAACGGACGCCGCAGCAGCGGCCAGAGCAACAGAAGTTCGCATTTTTTCCTCCACATCATTTGTCGCCGGAGCCCTTAGGGCAGCCAGACATTCAGCAGTCGCGTGAATCCAAGATAAACCGCCCCTGTAACCACCAGCGGCACCAGCGCCAGAACAAGCAGGCGCCGTTCGCCAAAGAGCCATAGGCCAGCGACAAAGACGATCAAGGTCGAGCCGAGATAACCGAGGGTTGAGAAAGCCACGGCGTAGCCGATCAGCATCAAGAAGAAGAGGGTCATCCGCCCCAAGGTGCCCCAACTAGGCATCATGGGGGCATTTTCTTCCGGTCCTGCTGGGCGGCGCAACGCACGGACAATCATCAGCAGCGAAAGCAAGGCAGTCCCGGCAATCATGATCCAGGGAACCAAAGTGGGTCCGGCCGCTCCGCCCGATCCAACGGAACGGATCAGGGACGTCTGCCAAGCCATGAAGCCGCACAAAGCCAAAAGACCGAGGCCGATAAATGCGTCGCTACGGCGTGGATCAACTGCCCGCATTACTGCCCTCCCCAGAGCTATTGAAGTGGCAGGAGCACCGCCACAATACCCGCCAGCTATCCAAAGTTTTTGTAAACTTGTCAAGCGATCTTGTCTCTTCCTTAAGCAATCTCTCAAGTTTCTGGCTACCCCCTGTCGACGTCCAAAGAGCATACTAGGAATTTCATCTTTGAATTCAAATTCTTGAGCAATTAGATTGTAGGTGAATCGCCCATTCTATAAGAACCATATCGCTTTGCAAATTTGCCATCTTGTCTATTCTTCCGCCTAAGCAACATTTTGCACTTGCAGCACTTATAAACCTCAAGGGCATTGATGATGTGACCGCCCCCCGACGGCATCTCTGTGCCAAGGTGGGCGGTCACATCATCAACGCCGACCACCTCTACCGACCAGATTCGTTACGGGAGGGCCACGACCACTGCTCTGCCCTGCCCTGCCTACTGTTTTTGGACCATTCGTAGCCGGAGTTTTCGGCCTTGGTCATGGCGGCGGGCTGGTGACGCCACCGGGAAAGTGCAGCGCGCTCGGGACGTTGTAGCCGATGGCGCTGTGGGGTCGGTCATTGTTGTAGTGTCTGCGCCAATCGGCATTGTTGCAGAACTTGGCGTTGAAGCAGGGCTTCCCCTTGCCCCGTTAAGCTCAGGCCACGCGCTCGATCTCGGCAGTGCCGAGTGCGTTGAAGCGGTTCATGAGGGCGATGCGGATGTGGACTTCGGCCGCTTGTCTGTCCGGATCTCGCGAGGCGATCCGCTCGCCGAAGGATTTGAGACATCTCATCTTGGCCTC
>VGDE01000025.1 GCA_016869875.1 Alphaproteobacteria bacterium | reverse complement strand
TCGGCACCATCGTTGTCGTCCGTTTCGATCTCGTCAAAGGCGGTTTCGTCCAGGTTGTCGATTTCGACCCCGGCTTCCTTCTTCTGACGCAGCATTTCCTTGATCAGCTCGTCCGTCAGGACAAGTTTTGCATCCGACAGCAGGTCGAAATGCAGCCCGATCGTGTGGGTCTGGCCCTGGTCCTCGATGTTGATGAGGATTTCCTCGCCCTCGACGCCGGCCAGGATACCCTTCCAGCGCTTGCGCCCGTCGATGGGCTGGTTCGTGTCCAGCCGCGCCTCGTAACCTTCGAAGGTCGCAAAGTCCTTGAGACGCGTCAGCGGGCGGTCGATGCCGGGGCTGCTGACCTCGAGGTAATAGTTGTCCGCGATCGGGTCCTCGACATCCAGCGTTGCACTGACGGCGGTCGAGATCTCGGCGCAGTCATCGACGTTGATGCCGCCTTCGGGCCGGTCGGCCATGATCTGAAGGGTTGCGGTCTTGCCGCCCTGCAGGCGCACGCGCACCAGTTCGAACCCCATGTCCTCGATCACCGGGGAGATGATCTCGGCCAGGCGCCGGTCGATGGGCGTCTTGGCGATCAGGTCGTTGGTCGCAGAACCCTGTGCGGGGCCGGGGCCGCCGGCTTGTGGCAGATCGTCGGACATGGGATCCTTTCGGACATCAAAAAGGGGCCGTCAGCGGGCCCCATGCGGAAGTTCCGGTGGGCAGGGTTTGGACGCCTGCACCGCTGTTGAAAGGGCATATACGCTCGATGGCCGCCGATTGCAAGCGCGCTCAGCGATCCGCCGCGTCCGGATTGTCGCGCCACACCCGCCAGTTCAGCGCCAAGGCGACGCAAAGCCAGGCCAGATAGGGCAGCAGCATCGCCCCCGCCAGCGTGTCCAGCCGCCAGAACGCGGCCGTCATGCTGGCCACGGTCGCCAGCAGCAACGTGATCACCACCATTGCCAGCGCCATCTGCCGCGCGCCAAAGAACAACGGCGTCCACAGGGTGTTCAACGCGATCTGCGCCGCCCACAGCGCAAGCGCCAGTCCCGCCCCCGGCAGCAGCGCAACCCGCGTCGCCGCAACGGCCGACAGCAGGTAGATCAGGCTCCAGGCGGCGGGAAAGGCCCATTTCGGCGTAGTGAATCCCGGCTTGCGCAACCCGTCATACCAGGCGCCGGGGCGAAAGATCACGCCGGTCGTGGCGGCGGCGCCGCTGGCCAGGATAAAGATCAGGAACAGGTTCAGGTTCATCGGGCAGACTTCCGGTTGCGGTCCTCGTCGCGGATCGTGTCCATGACGGTGACCAGTTCGGCGCTGATGCGCGGTTCGGACAGGGCATGCCCCGAGGCAGGCACCAGTCGCAGCTCGCAGCCCGGCCAGCCCTGTGCCAGGGCATGGGCGCCAGAGGGCGGGCAGACCATGTCATAGCGGCCCTGGACGATCACCGCCGGCAGATGCTCGATGCGGCTGCGGTCGCGCAGCAGCTGTCCCTCGTCCAGAAAGCAGCGGTGGCTGAAATAATGATTCTCGAGCCGCGCAAAGGCGCGGGCATAGTCCGCGGGCGCATGGCTGACAGCTGCCGACTGCAACCCCGCCAGTGCGTTTTCCCACATCAGCCAGGGCTGTGCGAACCGCGCCTGCCGTCCGGCATCCTCGTCGAACAGCCGGCAGTGATAGGCCGCGATCATGTCGTGGCGCTCGGCCTTTGGAATCGGCTCCTGGAAACGCGCCCAAAGGTCGGGAAAGAACCGCGCCGCGCCGCCGCCATAGAACCAGTCCAGTTCCCCCTGCGTGCCCAGAAAGACGCCCCGCAGGACCAGCCCGCTGACATGGTCGGGATGCGCCTGGGCATAGGCCAGGGCCAGCGTCGCGCCCCAGCTGCCGCCGAAGAGCAGCCAGCGGTCTATGCCCAGGCGCTGCCGGATCAAGGCGATGTCCTCGATCAGGTGCTGCGTCGTGTTGGCTTGGACCGAGGCCGTCGGCCGCGACCGCCCGCATCCGCGCTGGTCGAACAGGACCATCCGGTAATGGGCGGGATCGAAAAAGCGCCGCATGAACGGGCTGCATCCGCCCCCCGGTCCCCCATGCAGCACCAGCACGGGCCGTCCGTCGGGATTGCCGCATTCCTCGACATACAGGGTGTGGCCGTCGCCCACCTCGACGGTATGGCGGGCGTAAGGTTCGACCGCCGGGTGAAGGCGGCCATGTGACGCGGAGATTTGTCCTGCCAATCGGTCCATCCTCTTACTATAAGACCTGACGACGCCGCCCGCCAGAAGGACCCGCCCCATGAGCAGCATCGACCCCGCCGAGATCGCCAAGTTCGAGGCCATGGCCGCCGAGTGGTGGGACCCCCAGGGCAAGTTCCGCCCGCTGCACCTGATGAATCCGCTGCGGCTGGACTACATCGCCGACCAGATCGCGGCCGAGTTCGGGCGCGACCGTCGCAGCCTGCGGCCCTTTCACGGGCTGAGGGTGCTGGACATCGGCTGCGGCGGGGGTCTGGTTGCCGAACCGGTGGCGCGGCTGGGCGCCGACGTGGTGGGCGCGGACGCGGCCGAGGCCAACATCGCGGTGGCCCGTGTCCACGCCCGGCAGCAGGGGCTGGAGGTGGATTACCGCGCCACCACCGCCGAGGACCTGGCAGCGGCGGGCGAGATGTTCGACGTGGTCCTGGCGCTGGAAATCGTCGAACACGTCGCCAACCCGACGGCCTTTGTCGCCACCTGCCAGCGGCTGGTGCGGCCGGGGGGGCTGGTGATCCTGTCGACGCTGAACCGCACGGCGCGCAGCTTTGGCGCGGCCATCATAGGTGCGGAATGGATCATGCGCTGGCTGCCGCGCGGCACGCATGACTGGCGGCGCTTCATCACCCCGGACGAACTGGCGGCCAAGGCGCATCAGGCCGGGCTGATGGTCGCGGACTGCCGGGGCATGGTCTTCAATCCGCTGACCTTTGGCTGGCGGCTGTCGGACAGGGACCTGTCGGTGAACTATATCCTGACCGCACGCCGGCCCTAGCTGCCGCCTTCCAGCCGGGTCCGCAGCTTGCGCAGGACGGGCAGGGCGCTGCGCACACGCTCGGCGCCGATATCGCTGACCACGCTGGCGATCAGCGGCATGAAGGCCGCCAGCGCCGCATCCCGCGCCGACCGCCCTGCCGGGCTGATCGAGACGAACTTGCGCCGCGCATCGTCCCAATCGGGGCGAATGTGGACGTGACCTGCCCATTCCAGCCGCGACAGCGTGTTCGTCATGGCACCGCGGGTGACATGAAAGGCTTCGGCCAGCTGGGCGGGGGTCCGTTCCTCGTTCACATGAGCCAGCAGGTTCAGCACGGAGAAATGCGAGATCTGCATGCCGCGCGGCAGGACCTTGCTGATCAGGTTGCGCGACAGCTGCTCGGCGATCAGCACCTCGGCGAACAGGCTGGCAGCCAGTCTGTCGGTGCCTTTGGACAGGTCGGGGTCAGTCGCGCGTATTGTCATGGTCTTTCGGGGCCGCAAAGGACCGGTCGTGGGAAAGGGACGGAATGCGTGACCGTGCCCTGCCAACTGCCTCAAGGTCAAGCGTCACCACGGAAAGACCCGGCGTCACGCCCATGTCGGCCAGAACCTTTCCCCAAGGGTCCACGACCAGGCTGTGGCCGTGGCTGCGGCGCAGGGGACCCCCCGCACCATGGCGAGAGGCATGGGCGCCACACTGTGCCGGTGCCAGGACAAAGCAGCCCGTCTCGATCGCACGCGCGCGCAGCAGCACCTCCCAGTGGGCCTCGCCCGTGACCGGATTGAAGGCTGCGGGAACTGTCAGGATACGTGCCCCGGCCTGCGCCAACTGGCGGTAAAGATGGGGAAAGCGCAGGTCATAGCAGATCGTCATGCCGACCGGCACACCGGCGGCCCGCGCCAGCACGGCCCGGTCTCCGGGCCGATAGGCGGCGCTTTCGCGATAGGCTTCAGTGTCGCTGATGGTCACGTCGAACATGTGCAGCTTGTCATAGCGCGCGGCAATCTCGCCATCGGGGCCGATCAGCAGGCTGCGGTTGGCAAAGCGCCCGTCCGGGTCGCCACTGGCCAGCGCCAGCGACCCGATCAGCAGCCAGATCCCTGCGGACTTTGCCTCGGCCCACAGCGCGGACAGGGTAGGGTCCCCGGCCTCGGGACGCAGGACCTGCGCCTGCCAATCGCGGTTCGGCGACAGCAGGTTCGTGGCCTCGGGCGTCAGGACCAGCCGGGCACCTTGGGCCGCCGCTTCGCGAATCAGAGGAACCGTCGCGGCCAGATTGGTTCCGGGGTCGTCGCCGACCGACAGCTGGATCAGCCCGACGGTCAGCGACGGGGGCAGCATCAGGCAGCGCCCTTCAGCAGCGGGTCCAGCTTGCCCGCCCGGTCCAGCGCGAACAGGTCATCGCAGCCGCCGACATGGGTATCGCCCACGAAGATCTGCGGGACGGTGCGCTTGCCGTTCGCGCGCTGCGTCATCTCCGCACGGACGGAAGGGTCGGCGCCGACATCGATTTCGGAATAAGAGGCGCCCTTCTGGTCCAGCAGCGACTTGGCGCGCAGGCAAAAGGGGCAGGTGCGGGTGGTATAGATCTCGATCGCGGGCATGGTGTTCCTTTCAGGCTGTCTTTCCCCAATCTAGTGATCCCGCACCGCCCGTGCCAGCACCGCGACGGAAACCGGCCCGGATCCTGCCGCCAGCAGCGCCGTTGCCGCCGCCGTGATGGTCGCGCCCGAGGCCATGACGTCATCGACCAGCAGCACCGGCCGCCCCTGAAGCAGGTCCCTGTGGCGCGCGTTCACGACCAGCGCGTCCTGCTGGTTGGCAAAGCGCTCGGCCGCGCCGCGATGGTCCTGTGACGGGGTGTGCCTGCGGCGGACCAGCAGGTCGGGCTGATGCGGCAAGCCCAGTCGACGCGCAAACCGGCCCGCAACCTGCGCCGCCTGATTGTATTTTCGCCGCATCAGCCGGCGCAGATGCAGCGGCACGGGCGCCACGATCATGCCGGGCACCACCAGCGGCCGTGCCGCCCGCGCCAGCCAGTCCGCCAGGGGGGGCGCCAGGTCCAGCCGGTCGCCATGCTTCAGCGCCAGCACCAGCTTGCGTCCGGTCCCGGCGTATACCATTGCAGCGCGCCCCCGCGTCCAGGGGCGGACGGCCTGAAGGCAGTCATCGCAGACCAGCGTGTCGGTCCCCCCGGTTCCGTCATCGGGCAGCGGCGCGCCGCAGCAGTCGCAACAGGCGCCCGTGACAAAGACGGCCTCGGGCCAGCAGGCCGGGCACAGATGCACGGCTCCCGCGCCGTTGTCGGACACGCCCGCGCCGCAGGACAGGCATTGAGGCGGATAAAGCAGCTGAAGCGCCGCTTTCATCGCCCCAGAAAGCACCCTATGTTCCAGTCCCATGACCGACCCCGCACTCTCTCGCCCCGCCCTGACCGACCGCGGCACACTGCTGCGCCACCGCGACCGCGCACGCCGTCTTGGTCTGGTTGACCTGTTCCACCAGATCGCTGCCGACGAGATCGAGGATAGGCTGGCCGAGGTTAACAGAACCTTTACGGCACCCGCCCTCGTGACCGGCTTTCCCGAAATCTGGGGACCGCGCTTTCCCGATGCGCATGTCGTGGCCGACGAGCCCGTGCTGGACCTGCAACCCGAGGGGCATGATCTGGTCATTCACGCCCTGTCGCTGCACTGGGCCGATGACCCCGTGGGGCAGATCGTCCAATGCCGCCGCGCGCTGCGCGAGGACGGGCTGTTCATCGGCGTCTGCTTTGGCAACCAGACCCTGTCGGAACTGCGCGCCGCGCTGGCCCAGGCCGAAACCGAGGTGACGGGAGGACTGTCGCCGCGCATCCTGCCCATGGGAGAGATCCGCGACCTGGGCGCCCTGCTGGATCGTGCGGGGCTGGCATTGCCGGTGGCCGATCTGCTGCCGCAACGGGCCAGCTATCGCGACCTGTTCCACCTGGGCCGCGACCTGCGCGCCATGGGCGAAGGGAACGCCATGGCAGCGCGCCTGCGCCACCCGACGCGCCCGCAGGTCATGGCACAGGCGGCCGCGAACCTTTCCCTGCAGTCTCCTGACCGCGACGATCCGTCCCGTGTTGCGGTCACCTTTGATCTGGTCTTTCTGACCGGATGGGCGCCGTCGGACAGCCAGCCCAAGCCGCTGCGGCCCGGATCGGCGCAAAAGTCCCTGGCCGATGCCTTGGAAGAAATTAGAAAGAAAGAACAATGAGACCGACCCACGCGCCAACCGATCATCCCGCGATCAAGCCTGCCAAGACGGGCATCCTGATCGCCAATCTGGGCACGCCGGACGGCTATGATTACTGGTCCATGCGCCGCTATCTGAACGAGTTCCTGTCGGACCGCCGCGTCATCGACATCGCCCGCTGGAAATGGCAGCCGCTGCTGCAGGGGATCATCCTGACCAAGCGGCCCTTCACCTCTGGCAAGAACTACAAGCTGATCTGGAACGAGGAGGCGAACGAAAGCCCCCTGATGACAATCACCAAGGCGCAGACGAGGGCGCTGGCCGAACTGGCGCATCAGGAATGGGGTGACCAGGTGATGGTCGATTTCTGCATGCGCTACGGCAATCCGTCGACCGACGACGTGCTGCAGCGGATGGTGGACGCGGGCTGCCGGCGCATCGTGTTCCTGCCGCTTTATCCGCAATATGCGGGTCCCACCTCGGCCACGGCCAATGACCAGCTGTTCCGGGCCCTGATGAAGCAGACCTGGCAGCCGGCGGTGCGCACATGCGAGCCCTATGTCGGGCGCCCGGACTATATCAAGGCACTGGCCGACAGCGTGCGGCGCGCGCTGGACGGCAAGGTGCCGAAAAAGCTGGTCGCGTCCTATCACGGGATGCCCAAGCGTTACCTGCTGCAGGGTGACCCTTATCACTGTCAGTGCCAGAAGACCTCGCGCCTGCTGAAGGAAGAGCTGGGCTGGCCGGACGGCATCATCGACACGACCTTCCAGTCGGTCTTCGGGCGCGAGGAATGGCTGCGCCCCTACACGGTCGAACATGTGGCCGAACTGGCGCGGCAGGGGCATACCGACATCGCCGTGATCTCGCCCGCCTTTTCGGCCGATTGCATCGAGACGCTGGAGGAAATCAACGGCGAGATCCGCGAAAGCTTCGAGGAGGCCGGCGGGCACAACTTTACCTACATCCCCTGCCTGAACGACGATCCCGCCCATGTCCGCGTGATGCTGGAGGTGATCCGGGACAACCTGGGGGGCTGGGTCCAGCCGCGGGTGTGACAGGAACAGGGGGCCGGTCGGGCCCCCTGACACCTACATCACCAGAACCTGCGTTCCGACCTTGGCCAGGCCGAACAGTTCGGCAATGTGTTCGTTGTAAAGACCGATGCAGCCGTTCGACGACTTGCGCCCGATCTTGCGCGTGTCATGCGTGCCGTGGATGCGGTAGTACTGCCAGGACAGCCACAGCGCATGGGTGCCAAGCGGGTTGTCCGGCCCGGGGGGAACGAAATCGGGCCATTCCGGATTGCGCTTCTTCATCTCGGGCGTGGGGGCCCAGCTGGGGCCTTCGACCTTCTTGATGATCTCGGTGCGGCCGGTGCGGATCAGATCCTCGCTGACCGGGATCGAGGACGGATAGACGCGATAGGTGTTCTGGTCCTCGGACCAGTAGTGGACTGCGCGCGAGGTCAGGTCGCACAGGATGGCACCGTTGGTCAGGTTCTGGAAATGCGGGCGCCAGTCCTGCATCCGGAAGCTGGAAATGTTGTGCTGCGGCCCGGAGTTCACCGGCGCGGCCGCGGGCTGGACCATGGCGGGATCAAGCTGCTGGCCAAGGGCCGGCAGGGCCAGTCCTGCGGCACCCAGGGCCGCAGCCGAACCCAGGAAGGCGCGGCGATTGAAAGATGACGATCTGCTCATCGACTTTATGTCCTCGGTTCACCGCTCTTGGGAGGCGGGGTTTTCGACCCGCCGCGGGCGGGGTGAGCAAGATATAGCCTTCTGCCGGATTCGCGGCAATTCAAACCAAGATGCAGGCGCCGCTGTTGTGCCAATCCGCGAACTCACGCAGAGTTGGGTTTGAAGCCGGCCCGGGGGTTCGATACATCAAACCAAAAGGCCGATGAGGGACGCCGAAAACATGAGAAATATCAGCTTTCTGGCAGCGGTATCAATGCTGGCTCTGGGTGCCTGCGCGCCGCGTTACCTGCAGAACCAGCCCCCTGTGACGCCGGTGCCGCAGGCCGAACCGGCCCAGCCTGCCGTGACGGACGATGCCGCGATCAGTGCGCGTGTGTTGCAGCAGATCAACACCCTTCGCGGCAATATCGGCCTGACCGGCCTGGTGCAGAACCCGCAGCTGGACGCCGCCGCACTGGCGCATTCGCGCGACATGTCGGCGCAGAACCGGGCCTGGCACTGGGGGTCCGACGGGTCCTCGCCCCTGGACCGGGCGCGCCGCCAGGGGTTCACCGGGACGCTGGTTGGCGAGAATATCTCGGAAACCTACGAAAACGACATGGAAACGCTGGCCGCCTGGATGAGCACGCGCGACACGCGCGATGTCATCATGGACCCCGCCGCCACGCAGCTTGGGTTTTCCTGGTACAAGGAGCCTTCCGGCAAGTTCTGGTGGACCCTGCTGACCGCCCGCTGACGTTCCTCCTGACAAAACGCCCCGGACGGCAGGTCCGGGGCGGATGAGTCGGATCACGGCGTGGATGGCCTTGCCTCAGGGCAGGATGACGACCTGGGTGCCGGGTGGCACCATGGCGTAGATCTCCTCGATCTCCTGGTCGGTGACGGCGATGCAGCCGGCCGTCCAGTCGCGCTGGCGCGGAAACAGGTTGTTCCCCTGAGGGCCCCGCCCGTGGATGAAGATGTCGCCACCGGGGTCGCGCCCGAACTGGGAGGCATAGGCCTTGTCGTTCGCATTGGGATAGGACACGCCCAACGACAGGTGAAAGGCGCTGCGCGGGTTGAAGCGGTCGATGTGATAGATGCCTTCGGGCGTCTTGCCGTCGCCCGAGAACTGCTTGTGGCCGATCGGCTGGTTGCCCAGACTGATGTCATAGGAGCGCACCACATTCGTCCCGCTCAGCAGGTGCATGCGGCGCTCGCCCTTGTTCACGCTGATCTGGGTGATCGGGGGGCCAGAATACCGCTGGAACTTGCTGGGTTGTTGCGGCTTGCCACAGGCGGCCAGCAGGGCCAGCATCGAAATCGTGAAGGTCCGACGGGTCGTTTTGCTCATCACTGCCTCTGACGCGTTTTTTGGTTTTTTGTGATCCTGAGATACCACAAGTATCGCAACACTTCCTAGCAAAGCCTTAATGTTGCGACCATTTCGACATGAGGCGAAAATCGGAACTGGTCCACCACCCACAGCCGGTCGATGCGGTAACCGGCGTCAGCCAAAATCCGCGCATCCTTGGCGAAATTCACGGGGTCGCAGGCAACCGAGACCACCTGAGGCACTCTTGCCAAGGCGATCTGGCGCATCTGCGCAGCCGCGCCCGCGCGTGGCGGATCGATCACGATCGCGTCAAATCTTGTCAGTTCGTCGGGCAGCAGCGGGCGGCGCGCCAGATCCCGCACCTCGGTCGTGACCGCCTCGAGGCCGGGTGCCGCCCGCCATGCCGAATCAAGCGCGGCAAGCGGCGCGGCCAGTCCTTCGACCGCATGGACCCGCGCCCCTTCCGCCAAGGGCAGTGAAAAGGTGCCGCAGCCGGAAAACAGGTCGGCGATGTGCCGGGCTGATCCCACGCCCTGCCGTACGGCGGCCAGCAGCGCCGCCTCTCCCTCGGCGGTGGCCTGAAGAAACGCACCCGGTGGCGGCACCACTTGCGCCCGGCCCATCGGCAGGGCCGGCCTGCGCCGCGTGATGGTCTGTCCGTCCCAGTCAAGGCGGGCCAGATCCCCTTCCTCGGCCAGGGCCGCCAAGCTCTGGAACAGGGCCGCGTCCATCGGCTTGCCGTCGCGCACGGCCAGGTCCAGCCCCGCGGGCCCATGGATTACCGTCATCGCCAGTTCTCCGGATCGCGACGCCCCCGCCACTACGATCCGGCGCAACAGCGGCAAGGCCGCCATGATCTGGGGCCGCATCACGTGGCATTCCGCCAGATCGACGATGACGTCTGATGCGCGGGCGTGAAAGCCGACAAGCGCACCCTTCTTGGTGCGTCGCCCCGACAGCACCGCGCGGCGGCGCGATCGCAGGGGCGAGACGTGAAGTTCAGGCTCGGGTGCCACCACCTGCTGCGCCGCCAGCGCCGTCCGGACGACCTGCTGCTTCCACTCGCCCGTAAAATCCTCCGAGGCATGCATCAGCGCACATCCCCCGCAGGCGCGGTAATGGGCGCAGATCGGTCGCACCCGGTCGGGCGACGGCGTGACGATGCGCGGAGCCGGAATGCGCCCGTCCGACGCCACGCCCTCGATCACCTCGCCTGGAAGGGTCAGCGCGGCCAAGGCCCGCTCGTTTCCCGCCAAGGCCACGCCATCGCCCTTGCGGCCCAGCCTTTCGATTGTCCAGATGCTCATTCCGCAGCCTCGTCCGTGCCCAGAAAGCCGCCCGACTGCCGCGTCCAGTAACGGGCATAGTGACCGTTGCGCGACAACAGCTCGTCATGGCTGCCCTGCTCGACGATGCGCCCATCCTCCATCACGATGATCCGGTCCAGTTCGGCGATGGTGGACAGGCGATGGGCGATGGCCAGAACGGTCTTGCCCGCCATCGCGCGCGTCAGCGCCTCCTGCACCTGGGCCTCGACCTCGCTGTCCAGGGCGCTGGTCGCCTCGTCCAGCACCAGGATTGGCGCGTCCTTCAGAAAGGCGCGGGCCAGGGCGATCCGCTGACGCTGCCCGCCCGACAGCTTGACCCCGCGTTCGCCCAGATGCGCGTCATAGCCCGTCCGCCCCGCGTGGTCGCGCAGCGTCAGGATGAAGTCATGCGCTTCGGCAGCCTCGGCCGCCGCAAAGATCTCGGCATCGGTCGCGCCGGGGCGGCCGTACAGGATGTTGTCACGGGCGGAGCGGTTGAACATCGCCGTTTCCTGCGTGACCATCGCGATCTGGCGGCGCAGGCTTTCCTGGGTCACCTGCCGCAGGTCGTGCCCGTCGATGCGGATCGCGCCCTGCTCGACATCGTAAAGCCGCAAGAGCAGCGCGACCATCGTGGTTTTCCCCGCACCCGAGGCGCCGACGATGCCGATGCGTTCGCCCGCGGCGACCGACAGGCTCATGTCGCGGATGCCCCCGTCGTCGCGGCCATAGGCAAAGTCGACCCGGTCAAAGTCAATCCGGCCCCGCACGCGGTCGAGGACTGCGGCACCCGGAGCATCGGTCAGGGCGTGGGGCGGGGACAGGGTCTTCATCCCGTCCTCGACCTCGCCGATATTGCCCCACATGCCCATCAAGGCCATGCTGACCCAGCCCGTCATCTGCGACAGGCGCATTGCAATGGCCCCCGAAGCGGCGACATCGCCCACGCTGGCCGCGCCGTCGCGCCATAACAGGATCGTCCCGCCCACCAGGATCACCGGCAGTATTCCCGCGACGAACATCAGCGACAGGCGGAACCAGGTGGACACGACGCCGAAATCCAGTGCGCGCTCGCGAAAGCCCGCCATCGCGCCCAGTGCGGCCTGATCCTCGTGCTGGGCATGGGCGAACAGCTTGACGGTCTTGATGTTGGTGATCGTGTCGACGACCTGTCCCGTGACATTCGCACGGGCCGAGGCTCGGGCGCCGGACTTGGCTCGGATGCGCGGCAGGAAAAAGCGGATCAGCAGGAAATAGGCCGCCAGCCACACCAGCAGCGCCACCGCCCCCCAGCCATCCACCGCCAGCAGAAAGGCCGCCGAGCCGATGACCGAGGCCAGCGCAAAGGCCACGACGTTGACCATTTCAGAGGCGACGTCGGTGACAGCGCGTGCGGTCTGCATCTGCTTTTGCGCCAACCGTCCGGCAAAGTCGTTGTCAAAGAAGGTGACGGCATGGCCCATCGTCCAGCGATGGAGGCGTGACAGCACCAGGGGCAGGATGTTCGGCCCGATGATGACGTTGGAACTTGCCGTGGACAGGCCAAAGATGGCAGGGCGGATCACCAGGAAAAAGACGGTAAAGCCTGCCACCAGTCCCCAGTTCTCGGTCCAGAAGCTGCCGGGCGTGCTGCCGGTGACGGCGTCCACGACCAGACCCAGAAGCAGCGCCGAAACAACATCCGCGACCCCGCCCAGGGCCGAGGCAAAGGCGGCAAAGCCCAGACCCGGCCAGGCGCCCGACAGGCACCAGCGGAAAAAGGCCAGCAGCGTGGCGGGCGGGGCGCCCTCGGCAGGGCGAAAGGCGTCCACCATGCGTCCGAAACGTGCGTGAAGGCTCATGAGGGCTCCTCTTGGGCCAGAAGGGCCATGTCGATCAGGGCGGGGGCGGGCAGCGAAAAGGAGGACGCGATCCAGGCCGCTTCCGCCGCCCGGAGGCCTTGGCCCAAGGAGGGGCCGGACAGCGGGGCAAGATCGGCCGCGCTGATCGGCAGGGGGGACGTGGCCGCGCGGGTGATCCGCTCGCGCCAGTCCGGGGGCAGGGGCCGTCCGGCCGCGGCCATCAACAGCGCGTGGTGGGTGCCTGCCTCGGCGCCCAGGCGATAGGCGGCCTCGTCCAGCGACCAGCCCTTGTCGGCCGCCTGTCGCAGCGCCGCCAGGGCGCGGGTCTCGGACTTGGACAGGCGCAGGAAGGGTCCGGCATCGTTCGGAAACAGCGCGGCCAGACGGCGCGGCCAGGCAGGCGGGGCATCCTCGACAGCCAGCAGGGGGGGCAGCGCATCGGGCCGCGCGCCCGGCAGCAGCATCTCCAGCACGCCGGTTTCGGCCATCAGCTTCACGGCCGGTCCCGGATCGGGGGCCGCCAGCAGCTTTTTCATCTCGGTCCCGATGCGTTCGCGCGCGATCTGCGCCAAGCCCGCCTTGTGTTCCCCGCAGGCCGCGATGGCGGCGGGATCGGCCTGATGGGCATAGCGCGCAAAAAAGCGGAAAAAGCGCAGGATGCGCAGGTAATCCTCGCGGATCCGGCTGGCCGGATCGCCCACAAAGCGCAGTCGGCGCTCCACCAGGTCCGGCAGTCCACCGGTGGGGTCGATCACGCGTCCCTCGGGATCCGCGTAAAGCGCGTTGAAGGTAAAGTCGCGCCGGGCGGCATCCTCGGCCAGATCCTCCGAAAACGCCACGACCGCATGGCGCCCGTCGGTGCTGACATCGCGGCGAAAGGTCGTGACCTCGAACCCGCGACCACCCGTGACCAGGGTGACGGTCCCGTGGTCGATCCCCGTGGGCACCGCCCGCAAACCCGCCGCCGCCGCCAGGGCCAGCGTGTGTTCAGGCCGGGCATCCGTGGCGATGTCGATATCGTCCACGGGTTCGTCCAGCAGCGCGTTCCGCACGACGCCCCCGACCAGATAGGCGCGGTTGCCCTGCGCCTGCAACGCGGTCAGAACCCGACGCAGCGCGGGATCGCGCAGGACATGACCGGGAAGCTGCGTCATGCCGCCAGCCTGCGCGCCAGGCCCAGCAGGATCCGGGCGGTGGCGCCCCACAGGTAGTACGGCCCAAAGGGGGCCGCGTGATAGCTGCGCCAGCCCCCACGCCAGCGCCGCTGCTCGACCCGATAGCGCGCGGGATCGGCGACATGGGAAAAGGGCAAGGTAAAGGCTTCCTCGACCTCGCCCGCCTCCGGGCGCGGCGCGAACGGACCGTCGATGACCGCGACAACCGGCGTCACGGAAAAGCCGGTGACGGTGCGATGCGCGGGCAGGCAGCCCAGGACACGCACCTGCGCCGCGTCCAGGCCCACTTCTTCGCGCGCCTCTCGCAATGCGGCCCCAATCGCATCCGCGTCGCCCGGATCCACCTTGCCGCCCGGCAGCGCGATCTGCCCCGGATGATGCCGCAGCCCCGAGGCCCGCTTTGTCAGCAGCAGCCGGCCGTCCTCTGCCGCGAATGCCGCCAGGACGCCCGCCGGACGCAAGGGGGCCTCCGGCGGTGCCACTTCCGGGTTCAGGTCATAGTCCGAACTGGGTCCGGCCGCGACCAGCAGCGCCTGCGTCAGCCGCGTCTCGGACCAGGTGCCTGTCACTCCGCCGCCCTGTTGTCGCGTTCCAAGGGGGCGCCATCGGCATCCACTGTCGCTTCGAACCCCAGGCTGCGGGGGTCGAACTCGTAATGCGCGCCGCAGAACTGGCAATCGGCGGTGACGCTGCCCTGCGGGGTGGTCATGTGCGCGATGTCCTTGGCCGAATAGATCGACAGTGTGTCGCGGACCCGCTCTGCGGTGCAGGAGCAGCCGAACTCGACCCGCTGCGGATCATAGACACGGGGCGTTTCCTCATGGAACAGCCGCAGCAGCAGGTCAGTCGGGCCGACGGTGGGACCGATCAGCTCCAGCGCCTCGACCGTATCCAGCAGCAGGTTGGCCCGGTTCCAGTTCTCGGATTCGGCACCCTGCAGGATGTCGGCCGCCTCGATCAGTCCGCCTTCGCCCGATCCTCCTTCGGCATGCGCGGCAGGCGTCGCGGGCAGGGTCTGCAGCATGACCCCGCCGGCGCGCCAATGCGCCGGCTGACCTGCCACCCGCGACAGGCCCGAAGACAACTGGAAGCGCGTCGGCAGCTGCTCGGACTGCGCGAAATAGGTCTGCGCACAGGCCGACAGCGAGCCGCCCGCCAGCGGTGTGATCCCCTGATAGGGTGTGCTGCCGGCACCCTGGTCGATCAGGATGGCGAAATAGCCGTCCCCGATCTGCTCGAATGGCGCGCGGCCGTCCAGCCGGTCGGCATCATAGCTGGCCCAGGCCCGGATGCGGGCAGGCGCATCCTCGGCCTCGGGTGCAAAATAGTCCGCAGCGATCGTCCGGACGGCTCCGGTCCCGCGGACCTGCAGGCTGAGCTTCCAGCGCAGCTTGACGGTCGGACCGATCAGCGCGGTCAGCAGCGCAATCTCGGCCACCAGCGCGCTGACGGCGGGCGGATAGTCGTGCCGCGACAGGATGTGGTCCAGAACCCCGTCCAGCCGGGCCACCCGGCCGCGGATGTCCGACCGGTCCAGCTGAAAGGGCAGGACCGTATCGTCCCAGGCTATCTGGTTGATCTTGTTCATGATTAATCCTTGATTTTTCGTCGGCGCCATTCACACGGCCCAGGTTGGGCCCAATATAGGGAATTTTCCGCCGATCCCAAGGGGCCTGTCCTTCACCGGCAAAGCCTGCAATCTGGCACCGTCACAGAAAGAAGGGATGCGATGACTCCTCGTTTCGGACAGATGCCCCGCAGCGGCCAGGCGTATCGGCGGCGGCCCGGAGCCTATGCCATCCTGTGGCGGGATGGTCGCGTGCTGCTGACCCATCAGGATGGCCCCGAGCCCGAATTCCAGTTGCCCGGCGGCGGAATCGACCCCGGCGAGTCGCCGCAGATGGCCCTGCACCGCGAAGTAGCCGAGGAAACCGGCTGGTCGATCGGAACGCCGCGCTGGCTGGGCAGCTATCGCCGGTTCTGCTTTATGCCGGACTATGACCTTTACGCCGAGAAGCTGTGCCAGGTCTGGATGGCGCGGCCCATCCTGCACCGTTCGCACCCGACGGAGCCGGGCCACAGCGCGCACTGGATGGCACCCGCGGAGGCGCTGGAGGTGCTGGTGGACCAGGGATCGCGGCAGATGCTGTGCCGGTGGCTGCGCCGGCAGCGGGGGCCGCGCGTCTAGGACTTGGCGCCCATGCGGATCAACTGGCCATCTCCGCGAAATTCAAGAAGCACGGCCGACATGTCGTCCTGGCGCTCGCCGCGGCAGTATTCGGACACCGACCAGGCCATCGATTCCAGGAAGGGATGCCCGCTGAGAAAGGCGTTGGTGCGCATCACGGCCTCCAGCCCCTCGTTCCCCAGTTGCCGCCCGCTGGGCGTCGCGGCCTCGGTGATGCCGTCCGACGTGATCAGCAGACGGTCGCCAGGGACAAGCGTCAGTTCGATCTCGTCAAAGATCGCGCGCTCGAACACGCCGATGGGCATGCCGCCCCTGCCCAGGTGGCTGATCGTGCCGTCGGCCCGCTGCAGGACCGGGTGCGGATGGCCCGCCTGCACCATCCTCAGCTCTCCGCTGACATGGTTCAGTTCGGCATAGATCATCGTGAAATAGCTGTCGGTGTTCATTTCCTCCAACATCATGTTGTTGAAGAAATGCGCCAAGGCCACCGGTCCCACCGCGTCCACACCGCTCTGGGCGCCGCGCAACGCGACGTTCTGGTCCGAGGAGCCGGAAAGGTGAACCGACAGCTGTGCCGTCAGCAACGCCGCCGTCACGCCGTGTCCCGCCACATCCAGCGCGTAAAGCCCGATGCGATCATCGCTGATGGGAAAGAACCCGACCAGGTCGCCGCCGACATGACCGGCGGGACGCAGCAGAAGGCTGATCTCGGCATGGCCGAAGCGGCCCGACCGTTCCCGGACAAGGCCTTGTTGCAGCTTGCGCGCCTCGCGCAGGTCGCGCTCGATCGCTGCCTGTGTTTCGTGCAGCTGCGCCAACGCCTGTCGCAACTGGGTGTTGCTGGCCCGCAACTCCTCCTCGACATGCAGGATGCGCTGACCGGCGGCCAGGCGGGCCCGCAGGTTGGCCAGCGGGAACGGACGCAACAGGAAATCGTCCGCGCCCGAGGAGAGCGCGGCCGTGATGGCCTCGTTGTCGCTGTTGGAGGTCAGGAGGATGATATAGCCATAGCCCACGCGCGACAGCTGGCGAAAGGCCGCACAGAACTCGGTCCCCGTCATGTCGGGCAGGCTGCAGTCGGTCAGCACCATGTCGGGGGCAAGACTGTCGCAAAGTGCCAGCCCCTCGGAGCCGTCCGAGGCTTCGGCCACGTTCAGGTCCAGACCGCTTTGCCGCACCAGCGCCGCCATTGCCTGCCGGCGCTGGTTGTCACCGTCGACCAACAGCACCAGGCGCCGCGATCGCGCGGCAGATGCAGCAGTGGTTCGGGTCGGGATGGGGGAACTTGCGGGTTTCATGTGCCAATCTCTAGACCTCTGGGTGTAAAGATCGGGTAAACCCGGCAGAAGAGGACCGTTAAACTACCGGTTATTTTTGCCTCATCTGCAAGAAAAAGCACAGCCGCGGACGCGACTGCACCGACCCGTGTTCAGACAAGAAGTTCGGCAAGAACCGCGTCGTTCGTGATGTCGCGATACGCAAAGCCCGACTGGTCCAGCCGTGCCATCAAAGCCATGAGGTTTGCCGGCGCGGAGGTTTCGATCCCGATCAGGACCGAGCCGAAGTTGCGCGCGGATTTCTTGAGATATTCGAATCGCGCGATGTCGTCGTCCGGTCCCAGCAGCGCCAGGAAATCGCGCAGCGCGCCCGGGCGCTGCGGCATGCGCAGCACGAAATACTTCTTTAGCCCCTGAAAGCGCTGCGCGCGTTCCTTGACCTCGGGCAGCCGCTCGAAGTCGAAGTTTCCGCCCGAACAGATGGCCACGACGGTCTTGCCCAACAGGTCGCCCAGATCGCCCAGGACATCCAGCGCCAGTGCCCCCGCCGGCTCCAGGACCACGCCTTCGGTGTTCAGCATCTCCAGCATGGTGCGGCAGATGCGGTCCTCGGGTGCCAGGTGAACATCCGACGGGGAAAACCGCGACAGCGCCTCGAAGGGCAGGGCGCCGATGCGTGCAACGGCCGCTCCGTCGACAAAGCTGTCCACGGCGGGCAGGGCGACGGGCGCGCCTTCCTGAAGCGCCGCCTTGAGGCTGGCTCCGCCCAAGGGCTCGGCAAAGGCAAAGCGGGTCGTGGCTGCCTCCGTCTGGAAATAACGTGTCACACCAGCCGAAAGCCCGCCGCCGCCCACCGGCAGCACGACCAGATCGGGGGCCCGCCCCAACTGGCCCAGCATCTCGAGCGCCACGGTCGCCTGCCCTTCGATGATGTCGGGCGCATCAAAGGGGGACAGGAACTGCGCGCCTTCCTGGACGCAAAAAGCTTGGGCCGCGGCCAGCGTCTGGTCGAAGTAGTCGCCGGTCAGAACGATCCGCACCGCGTCCCCGCCAAAAATCTGGGTCTTGTCGATCTTCTGCCGGGGTGTCGTCACGGGCATGAAGATGGTGCCGCGCGCGTCAAAGTGGCGACAGGCATAGGCGACGCCCTGGGCGTGGTTTCCTGCGCTGGCGCAGACGAAATGCGCCTGCGCGCCCGCCCCGGGCGATACCAGTTTGCGCATCGCGTTGAACGCGCCGCGCAGCTTGTAGCTGCGGACCGGTGTCAGATCCTCGCGCTTGAGCCAGATGTCGGCGCCGTATTTGGCGGACAGGTGATCGTTGCGCTGCAACGGGGTTGGCTCGAACAGGTCGCGAAGCGCGGCCTCGGCCAGACGGACGGAGGCGACAAAATTTTCCATGCCCCGCCCATGCCGCGAAAGCGCGCGTGACGCAAGCCTCAGCGCAAGGGTCGGTGCTCCATCCGATGGCCCCGGCGGGTGGTGGCAACCGATAGTCCCGCCGACACGAAGGCCCGGCGCAGAACCGCCAGCAGAACCAGCGCCAGCGGCTGCGCGACGCGGGCACCAGGGGACACCCGGATTGCCTCCTGCGCAAGGACGGCGACCCGTGCATGAACGGGAACACTGAGCGCAAGCCTCTGCGTTGCGCGCCATGCCCTGTCCATCGCGCGCGGGTGGCACAGTGCCGTGCCGGGCAAGGCGGCCGGCAGCTCAAGATCGCGCCGCCGCCGCATGATTGGGGGCAGCCGCATCCCCCAAGGCGCGACGACGCTGTCCGTCGCCTTCCAGCTCGCGCGGGACTGTGGGATCAGCAGCATGACGGTCTGTTTCAACGACATGGCTATGACCGTCCCGATATCAGGCCGGCTCCCAGGTGGCGCCGTGTCTGCCGTCCCCGCCCCGCGCCCGGAGGCGCGGCACCTCGGCCGGCAGGACCTGGCGGTGCCAGCCCACGGCCATGACCAGAAACAGGGCCCTGCCGACCACCGCGGCCAATGCGACCGGCGCCGCCGCCAGGTCGGGCAGGGGCACCCTCCGACGCAACGCGCGTTTGATCAGGAGGATAGGCGCAAGCTGGAATGTGACCCGGACGCCCAAGGGCAGGGCGGACAGTCGCAGCACGGCCTTCGCGTTGCCAGGGACCTGCCAAAGGGAATGGCAGAACGGAAACTGCCAGCGTGAATGCCTCGTTGGAAATGCAATGGCAGCTTATTGCACTCCAAGCCCTTGTGACAACGGGCGGATCGCCGTATTCCCCCGGAAACTGCGATAAAGGGTTGACCGCATGACCGACGCGCCGAAAAAAGTCGTCCTTGCCTATTCGGGGGGGCTCGACACCTCGATCATCCTGAAATGGTTGCAGACCGAATACGGCTGCGAGGTGATCACCTTCACCGCCGACCTGGGTCAGGGCGAGGAACTGGAGCCGGCGCGCCAGAAGGCCGAAACGCTGGGCATCAAGCCCGAGAACATCCACATCCTCGATGTGCGCGAGGAATTCGTGCGCGACTTCGTTTTCCCGATGTTCCGCGCCAACGCCCTGTACGAAGGGCTGTATCTGCTGGGCACGTCCATCGCACGGCCGCTGATCTCGCAGCACCTGGTGCGGATCGCACAGGAACATGGCGCGGATGCGGTGGCCCATGGTGCGACCGGCAAGGGCAACGACCAGGTCCGTTTCGAACTGTCGGCCTATGCACTGGACCCGTCGATCAAGGTCATCGCGCCCTGGCGGGAATGGGACCTGACCTCGCGCACCAAGCTGATCGAGTTCGCCGAACAGAACCAGATTCCCATCGCCAAGGACAAGCGCGGCGAGGCGCCCTTCAGCGTGGACGCCAACCTGCTGCACACCTCCAGCGAGGGCAAGGCGCTGGAAAACCCCGCCGAGGCCGCGCCCGATTATGTTTACCAGCGGACCGTGAACCCCGAGGACGCGCCCGACACGCCCGAGTTCATCGAAGTGACCTTCGAGAAGGGCGACGCAGTGGCGATCAACGGCGAGGCCATGTCGCCCGCGACGATCCTGACCCGCCTGAACGAGTTGGGCGGCAAGCACGGCATTGGCCGGCTGGATTTCGTGGAAAACCGCTTTGTCGGCATGAAGTCGCGCGGCATCTATGAAACGCCGGGCGGGACGGTTCTGCTGGAAGCCCATCGCGGGATCGAGCAGATCACGCTGGACAGCGGGGCGGGTCACCTCAAGGACTCGCTCATGCCGCGCTATGCCGAGCTGATCTACAACGGCTTCTGGTTCAGCCCCGAGCGCGAGATGCTGCAGGCCCTGATCGACAAGTCGCAGGAGCACGTGACCGGCACGGTGCGTCTGAAGCTCTACAAGGGTCTGGCGACCTGCGTGGGCCGCTGGTCGGATCATTCGCTGTATTCCGAGGCGCATGTCACCTTCGAGGACGATGCCGGCGCTTATGACCAGAAGGACGCGGCGGGCTTCATCCGTCTGAACGCCCTGCGGCTGAAGCTGATCGCCAACCGCAACGCCCGCGTGGCCAAATGAGCGAAGGGGCCGCCCGCATCGCGATTCTGACCGTCAGCGACCGGGCGTCGCGCGGCGAATACGAGGACAAGGGCGGCCCCGGCGCCGAGGCCTGGCTGCGCGAGGTCGTCACCTCGCCCATGCAGATCGAGCGTCACATCATCCCCGACGGCCGCGACACCGTGGCCGCCAAGCTGCGCGACCTGGCCGATGGCGGGGCCGACCTGATCCTGGTGACCGGGGGCACCGGGCCTGCGCCGCGTGACCTGACGCCCGAGGCCGTGGCCGACGTGATGGACAAGGAACTGCCCGGCTTTGGCGAGGAAATGCGCCGCGCCAGCCTGACGGAGGTGCCGACGGCAATCCTGTCGCGTCAGACGGCGGCTATCCGGGGGAGGTCGCTGATCATCACGATCCCCGGCAAGCCTTCGGCCATTGCCACCTGCCTGAACGCGGTCTTTGCGGCCGTGCCCTATTGCCTGGACCTGATGGGTGCCGCGCGGATCGAAACCGATCCGGCGCGCATCAAGGCGTTCCGCCCGAAAGGCGCCTGATCCTCATCCTCCGAACAGGCGCAGGGCCAGCGGCGCGATGATGGCCGTCAGCACGGCATTCAGCCCCATTCCGATCCCGGAAAACGCCCCCGCCGTCGCATTGACCTGAAAGGCGCGGGCGGTGCCGATGCCATGCGCCGCCACCCCCACGGCAAAGCCGCGTGCGCGCCAGTCGCGGATCTTCAGCGCATTCAGCAGCGGCGTGACGACGATGGCGCCAAAGATCCCGGTCAGCAGAACCAGCGCGGCCGTCAGTGTCGGCTGACCGCCAAGCGATTCGGCGATGCCGATCGCCACGGGGGCCGTGGTCGATTTCGGCGCCAGCGAGGCCAGGACCGGCCCCTCGATCCCGAAGGCCCGCGCGATGGCGAGCGCCGACAGCACCGCCACCCCCGAACCGGCCACAAGCCCCGCCAGCATCGGCAGCGCCGCCTTTCGCACGCGCGGCAGGTTGTCATAAAGCGGCAGGGCGAGCGCGACCGTGGCAGGCCCCAGCATGAAATGGACGAATTGCGCCCCTTCGAAATAGGTCCCGTAGTCGGTGCCGGTCGCCCACAGCAGCACAGCCAGCAGGATCACTGCCACAAGGACGGGGTTTGCCCAGCTTTTGCGCCCTGCCGCCCGGAAGACCGCGTCGCCCGCCAGATAGGCCACCAATGTCGCCGTCAGCCACAGCAGCGGCCCTTGCGCCAGATAGGACCAGATCAGCGCAGGATCACTCACGCCCCTGATCCTTCAACGCCTGGGGCTCCTCGGAGCCTGTCATGCGTGCCACAGCCGTAAAGGCCCAGGCGCCGGCGCTGATGGCCAGCAGCGTCGAGGCCATCAGCGCCACAGCCAATCCGATACCATGCGCCTTCAGCAGATCCCAATGCGCCACGATGCCGACACCTGCCGGGACGAAGAACAGTGACAGATGCGACAAGAGGCCGGTCGTGGTCGGACGGATCGCCTCGGCCAGGGGCGGGCGCAGGATGCAGGCCGTGACCAGCAGGATCAGCCCGACCACGGGGCCGGGCAAGGGCAGGTTGAGGGCGCGCGAGGCGACCTCTCCCGTCAACTGGAAGCCCAGGATAATGGCAAGCGTCTGGATCATGGCGCAAACTAACCCGCCACCATGCGCTGCGCCAGATCCTTGCGGCATCCGCGCATCTTGTAGCCACACACGCTCGGGCCGCGATATATGGGGCCGTGGTTGACTTGATCGCGGCCAGCGGGGACAATCGCGGATTGACCCGAATCTGACGGACCTGCCCCTTGCGATTTGACCGCCTGCGCCTCAACGGCTTCAAAAGCTTCGTGGACCCGACCGACCTGGTCATCCGCGAAGGGCTGACGGGCGTGGTCGGCCCCAATGGCTGCGGCAAGTCCAACCTGCTGGAAGCGCTGCGCTGGGTCATGGGCGAAAACCGTCCCACCGCCATGCGCGGCGAGGGGATGGAGGACGTGATCTTTGCCGGCACCACCCGCCGCAGTGCGCGCGCCCATGCCGAGGTGTCGCTGACCATCGACAACCGCGACCGCCTGGCACCCGCGGGGTTCAACAACGACGACCAGTTCGAGATCACCCGTCGCATCACGCGCGATGCGGGCAGCGCCTATCGGATCGCCGGAAAGGACGTGAGGGCGCGTGACGTGCAGATGCTGTTCGCGGATGCCTCGACCGGGGCGCATTCGCCGGCACTGGTGCGGCAGGGCCAGATCAGCGAGCTGATCAACGCCAAGCCCAAGAACCGCCGCCGCATCCTGGAGGAGGCTGCCGGCATCTCGGGCCTTTATGCGCGGCGCCACGAGGCCGAGTTGAAGCTGAACGGGGCCGAGGCGAACCTGACGCGCGTCGACGATACGCTGGACCAGTTGTCCGCGCAGGCGGCAACCTTGTCGCGCCAGGCGCGTGCGGCGGCCAAGTACCGCGAGATCGGAACGGCGCTGCGCCGGGCCGAGGGGGTGCTGCTCTACCGCCGCTGGGCAGAGGCCGAAGCGGCGCGGCTGGCGGCGGCCGAGGCGCTGGCGCAGGCCGTTCGCGCTGCCCTTGACGCCGGGGTGGCCGCCAGCGAGGCCGAGGCGCGTCGTGCGCTGGCCGAGGACGCTTTGCCGGCCCTGCGCGAAGAAGAGCAGGTCGCCGCTGCCATCCTGTCGCGGGTCATCCTTGACCGCGAGGCACTGGACGGGGCCGACGCGCGTGCCGCCGAGGCCATCGGCGCGCTGACGGCCCGGATTGCGCAACTGGAGCGCGACATCCAGCGGGAAGACGCGTTGAACCGCGATGCTGCCGACGTGGTCGAGCGGCTGGCCTGGGAAAAGGCGCAGCTGGAAAAGGCCGGGCAGGGTCATGAGGATAGATTGGATGCTGCGGCCGAAACCGCCGATGCGGCCGCCGAGGCGCTGC
>VGDE01000024.1 GCA_016869875.1 Alphaproteobacteria bacterium | reverse complement strand
GGTCACGCCCGTGACAAGGGTTTCGCGCAGCCGATCCGAGGTCGCGTTGATGGTCTTGGGGGCGACAAGTGTCCAATCGGGGCAGGACTGCGCCAGGGCCGGTGCGCCGGCAAGTGCCAGAAGCAGGGCCGTGGTGGCAAGGCAGAGGCGGCAAAGCAGGCGGGTCATGGGTGGCCCTGAATCGACGGGGGTTCAGCCTGCCATCTTTCACGCCCGCCCGATCCTGTCAAACCGCTGCACCACCCAAGCGGGCAGTGCAGCGGCAAAATTCATGCGACGCGGGCGTCCATCGTGATCTCGGCGTTCAGGAGTTTCGAGATTGGGCAACCGGCCTTGGCCTTTTCGGCCACTTCCAGCACCTTCGCCTCGTCGGCATCGGCAGTGATGGTGGTGGTCAGATGGGCCTTCTTGACGGCAAAGCCTTCTCCGTCCTTGTCCATCGAGATGTCGGACCGGGTCTCGATCGATACTCCCGAAATGCCTTCCTTTTCCAGCATCATGGCCAGGGCCATCGAAAAGCACGATGCATGCGCCGCGCCCACCAGCTCTTCCGGATTGGTGCCGGGCTGGTCCTCGAAGCGCGTGTTGAAGCCATAGGGCAGCGCGTTCAGGGCGCCGGACTTGCTGGACACCTGGCCCTTGCCGTCCTTCAGGCCGCCACTCCATGTCGCGGAACCGGTGCGGGTAATCATGATGAACTCCTTGCTGTGTATGGGATGTCGCGCCACCAACGCGCCCATCCGCTGCAAGGTTCAACGCGCAAACAGACGCTGATGCTCGGCGATGGCATAGCGGTCGGTCATGCCCGCCACATAGTCGAGGACAAGGCGCGCCCGTTCGGTCTGGTCCGGCAGTTCGCGCGCCGCCTGATGCCATTGCGCGGGCATCCGCGAGGGATCATCAAGGTAATAGGGGAAAAGGTCGTTCAGCATCTGCGTGACGCGGGTGCGTTCCACCACCACCGAAGGCGCACGATACATGCGCTGGAACAGGAAGGACTTGATCGCCTTGATGTTCTGGTAGAGCGGCTTGGAAAAGCGGATGATAGGGCCTTCCATGTTGCGGATGTCGTCGGCCGATTGCGGTTGCAGCCCGACCAGACGGTTCTGCGCGACGGCGATCACATCCTCCACCATGACGCCAAACACGCGGCGCAGCGCCTCGTAGCGGCGGCGGGTCGGATCAAGGCCGGGATAAAGCCGGTCCACCTCGCCAAAGGCAGGGCCGATCACGGGCAGTTCGGACAACTCGGCCTCGGTGAAGAGTTCGGCGCGCAGCCCGTCATGCAGGTCATGGTGGTTATAGGCCACATCGTCGGCCACGGCGGCCACCTGCGCCTCGGCGCTGGCATTGGTGTGCAGTTCCAGGTCCCACTGGATGTTCACCTGCGCCAGGGCATAGGGCAGCTCGCCCGTGATGGGACCGTTGTGCTTGGCGATGCCTTCCAACGATTCCCAGGTCAGGTTCAGGCCGTCAAAGCCTGCATAGTGCCGCTCCAGCCGTGTCACGATCCGCAGGGCCTGGGCATTGTGGTCGAACCCGCCATAGGGCGTCATCAACGCCGCCAGGGCATCCTCGCCCGTGTGGCCGAAAGGCGGGTGGCCCAGGTCATGGGCCAGAGCCACGGTTTCGGCCAGGTCGGTGTTCAGGCCCAGGGCGCCGGCGATCGTCCGGGCGACCTGCGCGACCTCGATCGTGTGGGTCAGGCGGGTGCGGAAATAATCGCCGCGATAAGCCTCGCCGTCATGCTCGACAAAAACCTGCGTCTTGTGCTTGAGCCGCCGGAACGCGCTGGAATGGATGATCCGGTCCCGGTCCCGCTGCCAGGGCGAGCGGAAGGTGGACAGGCTTTCGTCATGCAGGCGCCCGCGGCTGTCGTGGGGCTGGCAGGCATAGGGCGCGAGTGCGGTCATGGCGCGGGGCCTTCCTTGCGGGTTCCGGACCTGAACCCTATATTTGAAGCCTACGGACGAAAACGGGAACGCCCCATGAACCTGCCGCCGAAAGTCACCGATCGCGCCTTTGAACGCCTGTCCCAGATCAACGCGGGCAAGGAGCCCGTCCCCCTGCGCGTGGCCGTGCTGGGCGGCGGCTGTTCGGGATTCCAGTACGACATCCGGCTGGACCGTCCCGAGGCGGACGACCTGGTGCTGGAAAGCGACGGACAGCAGGTGGTGGTCGATCCGGTGTCGCTGCCCTATCTGGCGGGTGCAGTGATCGACTTTACGGATGAACTGATCGGCGCGCGTTTCGTGATCGAGAATCCGAATGCGACCAGCAGTTGCGGTTGCGGAACCTCCTTCTCGGTCTAGTCGCAGGGACGGCTGCGGACCTCCAGCTGGGGGTCCAGCCAGCGCAGCCGGGTTCCGGCAGATGTGATTTCTTCCTTGCGGCGCAGGTCCCATCGCGCCACCTGGCAGATGACGCGGTCCTGCCGGTCGGTCAGCCTGAGGGATGATCCGTCGCGGATCAGGGTGATCGAATGGCCCTCGCGCCGGTTGTCTTCGATGCGGAACCGCAGGGCTTGGGGCAGGGCGACGGCCTGCGTGTCTGGCCCAAATACCTCGTCCAGGCCCCGCCAGTCCGAGGCGGGCCCGCTGACGACCGTCAGATGATGGTCCCCAGGCGGCACCAGCAGGCGCAGCGCGGACCCGCCCCGCAGATAGCCGCTGATCACGGGCCGCCCCTGCACATCCGTCAGGATCACGGCCTGATCCTGTCCCTCGGGCGCACGCACCTGCAGGGGGATCGTCGCGGGCAGGGCGCTGTCGTTCCTCAGCAGGCCCGTCGGCGGGCGCGGCTCGGCCAGGGCGGATACCGGCAGCAGCAAGAGCAGGATCAGTGCGCGGATCATCAACGTTCCCCTTGTCCGGGTTGCGGTTGCCAAACGCGCGAGCGCCGCTAAAGATGCCCCCATGAAAATCGCAAGCTTCAACATCAACGGCGTCAAGGCACGCCTTCAGGCGCTGACCGACTGGCTGGGCGCGACGGATGCCGACCTGGTCGTCCTGCAGGAAATCAAGTCGGTGGACGAGGCGTTTCCGCGCGAGCATTTCCAGGACCTGGGCTGGAGCGTCGAGACCCACGGCCAGAAGGGTTTCAACGGCGTCGCGATCCTGTCGCGCCTGCCGCTGGAGGATGTGACCCGCGGCCTGCCCGGCGACGACAGCGACGAGCAGGCCCGCTATATCGAAGCGACCGTGGTGGGCAGCCGGGCGGTGCGAATCGCCGGGCTTTACCTGCCGAACGGCAATCCTGCGCCCGGACCCAAATACGACTACAAGCTGGCCTGGATGGAGCGCCTGCGCCTGCGTGCCGCCGAGCTGCTGACCAGCGAGATGCCCGTGGTCATGCTGGGGGACTACAACGTCATCCCCGAACCCCGCGACGTGGCCCATCCGCAGAACTGGCTGGAGGACGCGCTGTTCCTGCCGCAAAGCCGGGCGGCATTCCGCGCCATCCTCAACCAGGGCTGGACCGATGCGATCCGCATCCGCGACCCTTGGGCCACGCGCGGGCCTTTCACCTTCTGGGATTACCAGGCCAATTCGTGGCAGCGCGACAACGGCATCCGCATCGACCACCTGCTGCTGTCGCCCCAGGCGGCCGACCTGATGATCGAGACTGGCGTGGACCGCGACGCGCGGGCGGGCGAAAAGCCAAGCGACCATGTCCCTGTCTGGGTGCGGCTGGCCGCCTAGATCACCAGCACGCCGGAGTGCTTGGCCTTGTGTTCCGGCTCGACATGGATGGTGATCTGCGCGTCGGGCAGGCGCGCCTTCAGCGACGCCTCGATCCGGTCGCAGATGGCATGGGCATCCGCGACGGTGGTCTGTCCGTCCACGACCAGATGAAAGTCGATAAAGGTGACGGCGCCTGCATGGCGGGTGCGCAGGTCATGTGCCTCGAGCGCGCCGGTTCCCCGGTCCGAGATGATCTCGCGGATCGCGGACAGCGTGGCATCAGGCACCGCCTCGTCCATCAACCCGCTGAGGGACGAGGCCATCACCCGCCAGCCCGACCACAGGATGTTGACCCCGACCAGCATCGCCAGCACCGGGTCCAGGATCGCCCAGCCCGTTGTCACGGCCAGGCCCACCCCCAGCAGCACCCCGGCGGACGAGATGACGTCCGTCAGCAGGTGCTTGCCGTCCGCCACCAGCGCCGGAGAGCGAAGCCGCCGGCCCTGCCGGATCAGCACGCTGCACCAGATGGCATTCACGACACCCGCCAGCGCGTTGATCGCAAGCCCCAGGCCAGCGGCCTCGATCATGCGGGGATTCTGGTAGGCGTACCACGCTTCGCGCAGGATCAGCAGGGCGGCGCTGATGATCAGCACGCCCTCCAGCACGGCGCTGAAGAACTCGGCCTTGTGATGGCCATAGGGGTGGCCCTGGTCGGCCGGGCGCTGCGCCACGCGGATCGCCACAAGCGCCGCCACGGCCGTGGCCACGTTGACGATGCTTTCCAGCGCGTCCGACATGAGCGCGACCGAGCCGGTCAGGCGCCAGGCAAGCGTCTTCATGGCCAGGACCACCAGGCCGATCAGAATGCTGCCCACGGCGATCTTGAGCGTGCTGGACATCGTCGGGCCCTTCCTGCGACTGCCGACCCCCCATGGCGGCCAGCGTGTCGCAGAACCGCGCCGTGATCTCAAGGCGGAGTGGCAGATTTTCGGCGCGGACCGGCGCGGCGGCAGCATTTTTCCCATCCGCCACAAAGTTGATTGACCAGTCACTCAAGTTTGGTCATCTTTCGTGAAGCGAATGAAGATGCAAACATCCGGCCAAGCAGGTCACGTTCTGGCAGCAGCAAATCCATGTGTTGCCGTGCCAAGACGGGCGAGGCCATGTCAAGATCGTTCAGTCCTCGAAGAAAGATTGCTCATGACGCCGATCATCACTGTTGCCTATCTCAGTGTTCTTGCCTGTGCGCTATTTGTGCTGGTCCGCTGGCCGGGCCTGCGCCTTCACGGCGAGACTCCTGTAGGGCTGTTCACGATGATCGCGCTGCTGTTCACCGCCGGCCTCGACATGGGGCTGGTGATGCTGCCGCTGAGCGAGTTTCCGATCTATCAGGCCGAGCCTGCCTTTGGCTTTACGAACGCCTTGGCCGTCGAATTTGGCATGTGGGGCCCGCTGGTCTGGCTGATGTATTTTGTCACGACCTTTTATTTCGTCGCCGTCGAGCCCCGGCTGCGGCTGTTCGAGATTCCGGCCGTCAAGCTGGTCTACAACCTGACGGTCATCGCGACCTGTTCGTTCACCTGCTATCTTTTCATGTCGAACCTGCCGGCCTATGCGCCGGACCTGCCCCCGGGCGCGGTCTGGGTGCTGGTCGCGGTCGTCATCGCGGCGGCCGTGATCTCCAGCGGCGACATGCGGGTGATGAAATGGCTGGCGATCCTTTCCAGCTATGGCTTTGGCGTTCTGGCCTTCACGGCGCTGGCCATGATCGGACTGGTCTACAGCAGGGTGGGGCTGACCGACTTCTTCGGCAATATCGGGCTGCTGGCCGACTACTTCGCGCATCTGCCGCGCTTTGCGACCCCCATCGCGGATTACCATGAGTTCTACCTGTTCTGGTGGTTCGCCTGGTCCATCATGATCGGCCAATTCGTGGCTCGTTTCGTGGGGGGGCTGCGGGTCTGGCAGCTGGCGCTGGCCATGGTCCTGATGCCGGCGGTTCCGCTGGGGCTGTGGTTCTGCGTGCTCTTTGTCTACCACCAGGGCGGCGTCGTGATCCCCACATGGCTGAACTGGTTCATGATCGTCGTGGGCATCGTTTTCGTGATCAACTCGCTGGACAGCCTGATCCGGCTCTACTCCGCGAACCTGGGCTGGTCGAAGGAGCGGCTGGGCACCGGGCGCTATTACATGCTGCATTTCCTGCTGCAACTGGCGCTCGTGGTGGCCTATATGTTCACGCCCTTCAAGATCCAGTGGGTCGGGCTGGTCGTTGCGGGCCTTTATGGCGTCATCTATGTGCTGCTGGCATGGCGCATCGGCAGGCTTGCCGGGCTGGGCAAGGCGAAAGCGCTCGCCTGAGCGGCAGGCGCACCCCGGCTATCGTGCCGGGGGCGCAAAAAAGCGGATCATTCGTCGTTGGGGCGTTCGTCGTCGCCGAAACGGGCGTCATCCGTAAACTCGTCCTCCCCGTCATTGACGAATTTGGCGCTGAGGGCGATCGAGTGATTGTCATGGGCGGGGTCCATGACGACATCCGAAGGGATCTCTCCCATCAGCCATTCGCGCAGTTCCTCGCGGATCTCCTCGGGCTCCTGTCCCGTCGCCTCGGCCAGATAGGCGACAAAGGCGCGCTGGTCGCCGTCGATTTCGTCCAGGTCGCTTTCGTCGGCGTCCGGCCAGCGGTCAAGGATCGCCTCGTAGAAGGCGGACCAGTTTTCCTGCACGTGGTGCCACTTCATCAATAACCTCCTGCTGGGATCGCGCCCTGGAACCAGCGCGCCGCCCCCGTAATGTCCTCGCCGACCCCGGCGACGGTGTTGCATCCGGCAAGTATTCCACAAGCCAGCAGAGTAACCCAGAACATCCGCATCAGTTCGCCTCCTGCCACCAGACTTCCGGCAAAAAGCCGGGCCAGTCGCCGTAAATCGGAATATAGTCCGGATATTTCAGATCCGAGGCATGGGCCAGCCGCGAGATCGGGGAATAGCTGACCGGGATGACATGGCGACCCGCCGTCAGCACCCGGTCCAAGGCCTTGACGGCCGCAGTGAATTCCTCGTTCGTTTCCGACTGCAGCATGGCGTCGATCATCGCCTCGGCCGCGGGGCTGTCCATGCCCATCCAGTTGCGGCTGCCGGGCGTCGTCACGCCGTCGCGGCCCCAATACATGCGTTGTTCATTCCCTGGCGACAGCGACAGCGCGCGTTCGTACCAGGCCATGTCGAACTGATAGTTGTTCGTCCGCTCGATATATTGCGCCGAATCCAGCAGGGTCACGCGGGGCGTGATGCCCAGGGGGCGCAACGCCTCGACATAGATATTCACGATCTGCTGCGTTTCGGACCCGCTGCGCATCGCGGTCCCGTTCTGGTTCAGCAGGATCTCGAACGCCAGCGGCTGACCCTGCGCATTCTTCATCTGCCCGTCCTGCACCGTCCAGCCGGCTTCCTCCATCAGCGCAATGGCCCTGCGGATCGACGGCCGGTCCATGGCGCGCTCGCTCCCCTCCGGCAGGGCATAGCCCTCGATCGTGCCGGGCGGCAGTTCGGCCGCGAAGGGTTGCAACAACTCGGCCACCCGCCCCGTCGCAGGCCCATCCCCCATACCCAGCACCGAGTTCGAGAAATAGGAGGAAATTCGCGGATCGGCACCGCCGTTCAGGGTCTGGTTGATGAAGCGGAAGTTGAACATTTCGATCATCGCCTGGCGGACCCGCCAGTCGTCGAAGATCGGGTTGCGGCTGTTCATCACCAGGCCCATGATGCCCGAGGGACGCTGGTTCGGGATCTCGGACTTGATCACGTCGCCGCGCGTGACCAGCGGGAAATCGTACTCGGTCGCCCATTTCTGTGCCGACAGTTCGCGCCAGACGGTGACCTCGCCCGCCTTGAAGGCCTCGAACATCGCGTTGGCGTCCGCGAAATAGTCATAGCGGATCGTGTCGAAATTGTTGACCCCCGCCATCACCGGCAGGTCGCGGCCCCAGTAGTCCGGGTTGCGCCGGAAGGTGATCGAGCGGCCGGGGTCCACCCGGTCGATCACGTATGCACCGCTGCCGATCGGCGGCTCCAGGCTGGACTGGGAAAAGTCCTGTCCGTCCCACTGTGACTTCTTCAGGATCGGGCGCATTCCCATCAGCAGGGGCAACTCCCGGTCGATCTCGGTAAAGGTCAGGCGGAGGCTGCGCTCTCCGGTCTGTTCTATGGACGCGACCTTGGACCATGCGCCCAGGTATCTGGGATGGCCCTGGGTGCCAAGCGTTTCATAGGACCAGATGACATCCTCGATCGTCACGGGGCTTCCGTCCGAAAACCGCGCCTCGGGACGCAACGTAAATTCGACCCATGACCGGTCCGGCGCGGTCTCCACCGACTCGGCCAAGAGGCCGTAAAGGGTAAATGGCTCGTCGATCGAGCGCATCATCAGCGACTCGGTCACGTGAAGCCCCACGCCCCAGGCCGCGTTTCCCTTGAGAACCCAAGGTTTCAACGAGTCAAAGCTGCCCGGCTCGGCCAGCCGAATCGTCCCGCCGACGGGTGCATCGGGATTGGCATAAGGCAGATGGGCAAAGCCCTGTGGCAGAGCAGGTTCTCCATACATTGCAATGCCATGGACTGGCTCGGCAAGGCTTGTCAGCGGCATTGCTGCAACACCGGCGGCCAGTGAAAAGAGGCCAACCCGTGCGGCCGCGCTTGCGCATTTATTAAGGATTCTAAAGATTCGCATTGCCCGCCGCCCCTTTTTTCTTTTCTTGGGCAGGATATCAACAGCCTCAACGGGCGTGCGTCAACCAAGCCTAGAAGATGGGTGTTGGACTCGCGCAGTTACTCGCGTATAAATAGGGCACTGCTCGATAGGTTTCTTGCCTGTATGAAACCTGCCTCATAACTTGCGCCCGCCTTGTGCGGGCGCTTTTTTTTTCTCATGCTGCATCTGCGAAACCCCATCCGGGGTGACGGGTTCCGATCGATATCCCCAAGGAGCAGCCGATGTTCGAGAGATTCCTGCAAGGCAAGACAGCCGTCGTGACCGGTTCCAATTCCGGCATCGGCCTTGGCGTGGCAGAGCGTTTGGCCAGGGCAGGGGCCGACGTGATCCTGAACAGCTTTACCGACAGCGACGACGATCACGCCCTGGCGGAACGGCTGGCGGCCGAACATGACGTGGCGGTTCGCTATCTCCAGGCCGACATGTCAAGGGGCGACGACTGCCGCCGCCTGATCGAACAGGCAGGGGCCTGCGACATTCTCGTGAACAACGCGGGCATCCAGCATGTTGCCGCCATTCCCGATTTCCCGGCCGAGAAGTGGGACGCGGTGATCGCGATCAACCTGTCCTCCGCCTTTCATACCACGGCTGCGGCCTTGCCCATGATGCGCAAGGCGGGCTGGGGGCGCGTGATCAACATCGCTTCCGCCCACGGCCTGACGGCCAGCCCCTACAAATCCGCCTATGTCGCCGCCAAGCACGGGATCGTGGGGCTGACCAAGGTGACGGGCCTGGAAACCGCGCGCGAGCCGATCACCTGCAACGCGATCTGTCCGGGCTATGTCCTGACGCCTCTGGTCGAGGCCCAGATCCCGGACACGATGCAGAAATACGACATGGGCCGCGAGGAGGTGATCGAAAAGGTCCTGCTGGAGCGCCAGCCCTCCAAGGAATTCGCGACGACCGACCAGCTGGGCGACACCGCCGTCTTCCTGTGCAGCGACGCGGCCGCGCAGATCACGGGCACGACGATCAGCGTGGATGGTGGCTGGACGGCCTTGTAGGCAAAGGGAACCCTATTCGGATCAAGGCGTTGGCCCTCAACACAACGTGAAAGGTGATGCGATGAAGGGTTTGATTGCTTGGTTCATGGGGGTTCCGGTTGTTGTGATCGTGATCCTGTACGTCCTTGGAATCTTCTGATGCGAAAGAACGCCCCGTTTGATGCGGGGCGTTCTTTAACCTGTGCCGCGATCAGGCCAGTGCGGCCTGGATCGCCGGGATGTCGGAGTTGGTCAAGGTTTTCGCCAGCTCGCGCCGCAACCGCATCTGCAACTCCTTGTGATAGTGCTTGCGCATGATCCCCAAGGTCGAGGGGTCCGCGACGATGGCCACGTCGTCCAGCTTGTTCTTCAACACCATGGCGTTCAGGTGCCGCGTCAGCTGAAGGGCGAAGTCGGCCTCTTCCTCGTCACGGGGCGAGATCTCGTCCAGCTGTGGCGTGGTCGCCGGGTCGGACAGGCTTTGCGGCGTGACCTTCTCGATCTGGCTCAGCTCGATCCCGTGCTTGGCGACATTGCGGAAGATGATGGCAGAGTGGCCGTCCGCGACGACCACCACGGCGTTGTGGGGCAACATGGTCTGTTCCTTCTCGTCTGCTCGCGTCCGTCTCAACGCGGCTGCGCGCGCCCTAGTTGCACCCGTCGCAAAAGCGGCGGATGCGGGCGACCGCATCCCGCAGCACGTCATCGCCGGTGGCATAGGAGATCCGGAAATGCGGACTGAGGCCAAAGGCCGCGCCAAAGACCACCGCAACGCCCTGTTCGTCCAGAAGCGCGTTGGCAAAGGCTTCGTCATCCGCGATCAGCCTGCCCCCGGCCGAGGTCCTGCCGATCAGCCCCGCCATGGACGGATACACATAGAACGCGCCCTGCGGCACCGGGCAGTCCAGCCCCGGACAGGCATTCAGTCCCGCCACCACCAGATCCCGCCGCCGCTGGAACACGGCGCGGCTGTCGCGCACATAGTCCTGGGGACCGGTCAACGCGGCCTCGGCGGCATACTGGCTGACCGAGCAAGGGTTCGAGGTCGATTGCGACTGCAGCTTGGCCATCGCCTTGATCAGCGGCTCGGGTGCCGCCCCATAGCCGATGCGCCAGCCGGTCATGGCATAGGACTTGCTGACCCCGTTCATCGTCAGCACCCGGTCCTTCAGCCGCGGCTCGACCTGCGCCGGGGTGCAGAACTGGAACCCGTCAAAGACAAGATGTTCATAGATGTCGTCGGCCAACACCCAGACCTGCGGGTGGCGCAGCAGCACGTCGCATAGGGCCTGCATCGCCGCCCGGTCATACCCGGCCCCGGACGGATTCGAGGGCGAGTTGAGGATCAGCCATTTGGTGCGCGGGGTAATCGCGGCCTCCAGTGCTTCGGGCGTCAGGCGGAACCCCGCATCCAGATCGCATTCGATGATGACGGGCGTGCCGCCGGCCAGCAGCACCATGTCGGGATAGCTGACCCAGTATGGGGCGGGCACGATGACCTCGTCCCCGTCGTCCAGCGTCGCCATCAGCGCGTTGAACAGGATCTGCTTGCCGCCCGTGCCCACGGTGATCTCGGACGGTGCGTAATCCAGACCGTTTTCCCGCGCGAACTTGTCCGCGATGGCGCGCTTGAGCGACGGGGTGCCGTCCACGGCCGTATAGCGCGTATGGCCGGCGTCGATCGCCGCCTTGGCGGCATCGCGCACATGGAGGGGCGTGTCGAAATCGGGCTCGCCCGCCGACAGGCCGATGATGTCGCGTCCCTGGGCCCTCAGTTCGGCCGCGCGGGTCGTCATCGCGATGGTGGGCGAAGGCTTGATCCGGGCCAGCCTGTCGGAAATGAACGCCATGAAGGATTGTCCTGTGGTCGGTTTGAACTGTCGGCCTGCTTGGCATACGCTGCGTGAAACAACGTCACAAGCGGGGGACATGACAGATGGACAGCTATGCCGAGCCGGTGGCCACTCTGGGCGACCGCCTGACCGCCGCACGCGAGGGGGCGGGTCTGGATATCGCGGCACTGGCCGACAGCCTGGGCCTGCGGCCTGAAACGCTTGAAGGATGGGAGGTCGACCAGGCCGAGCCCACGGCCACGCTGCTGGGTCGGATTGCCACGCTGACCGGAGTTTCGATGGTTTGGCTGTTGACGGGCGAGGGCAGCGGGCCGAAAGACACGGTCACGGGCGCCGCCCTGCAGGCCGAGCTGAGCGACCTGCGTCGCCTGCTGGCCGAGGCGAGTGCCCGTGTCGAACGTCTGGAAGAGGCTTTGTCCCATGTCTGAGACAATGGAAACCCCGGAAAACCGCCTCAAGCGCCTGCACATGCGCAGCTGGCGGCGGGGCATGAAGGAGATGGACCTGATCCTGGGCCATTTTGCCGATGATTGCCTGGCCGGCCTCGCTCCGGGCGATCTGGACCTTTACGAGCGGATGCTCGGCGAAAACGACCAGGACCTGTACCTGTGGGTCACGGGGCGCATCGGGGATGCGCAGGCCTCCGGCAGGGACGGGCCGCCCCATCTGGGGACGATGCTGGACCGCGTGGCGCGCCATGCCAGCCAGCGTCTTGCACCGGATAGTTAGAATTTTCGGCAAACTGCCGCAGAATCTTTGGGCCATTAACTGCAGATTCTCCTTTCCGTGTCAGTGTCACTTGCATGACGAACAGGACAGGACACCCCGAACAAATGCTTGCCCCTGCACCGCATGACCCTCATTCGACGGTCGATCATCGCCACCAGGATGCCGCACTGCCCGACATGACGGAGGCATATCTGGAATCCCTCCAGTTGCTGGAGCGGATGCACAGGCTGATGCTGGATCTGGTCAAGGACGAATTCGAGCGGCTGCGCCGCGGCGATCTGACACCCGTTCAGGCCATGATCCTGTACAACCTGGGCGAATCCGAGGTCTCGGCCGGAGAGCTGCGCTCACGCGGGATGTACCAGGGCTCGAACGTCAGCTACAACTTGAAGAAGCTGGTGACGATGGGCTATGTCCATCACGAGCGTTGTGATCTTGACCGTCGCTCGGTCCGCGTGCGCCTGACGCCGGAAGGCCAGGAGGTGCGGGAAATGGTGCGGCGCCTGTTCATGCGCCATGCCGAAGGGCTGGCGCATTCGGGGGTCCTGGAAGATCCGCCCCTGGATCAGGTCAACCTGCAAAGCCGCCGGATCGAGCGGTTCTGGACCGAACAGATCCGCTATATCTACTAGGGTCCATCCTTGTAATTTTTCTGTTTCAGGCCAACGGGGGCAACAAGGCTTATGATGCCGCCTGATTGCGCGAAGGCCTTACGAACTGCGAAATCTGACCAGGCATACCGCCCAATGAAAAGCAAAGAACTGGCTTGAGACAACAGGCGTCTCTACCGAAGGCGCTACTGGATCGGAGTTTCTTTGGCCGCTTGAAGGACTGGGCCAGCATTGCTGCTTGTTGCGAGAGATGCGGCGACATCTTCCTCAACACCATCATACTTGCCGCGATCCTCATATTCCGGATCCGGGGTTTATGGGAATGGAACAACCAGGTCCCGGCCGGCGGCTTGGCCGGCCAGGTGCCGTCGTCCTTACCAGTGGCCGGTGTTTTCCATGCTGACCCACGGCTCTTGCGGGGGCAGGTGGTCACCTTCCTGCAGCAGTTCGATGGAAATATTGTCGGGGCTGCGGACAAAGGCCATGTGGCCGTCCCGCGGCGGGCGGTTGATGGTGATGCCGGCCTCCATCAGCCGCTGGCACATCTCGTAGATGTTGCCGACGCGATAGGCGAGATGGCCGAAATGCCGGCTGTCCGAGGGCAAGCCCTCGTCGCCGTCCCAGTTGTAGGTCAGCTCGACCGGACATTCGGGCTGTCCCGGAGGTGCCATGAAAACCAGGCTGAAGCGGGCCTTCTCGTTGTCGATCCGGCGTGTTTCCTCCAGCCCCAGCAGACGAAAGAAGTCCATCGTCTTGTCCAGGTCCTTCACGCGGACCATCGTGTGCAGATAGCGGATGTTCATCGGCGTCTCCTTGGCAGTTTGGCAGGCAACCTGTCACGGCGCGGCGGCCTGCGCAACACAAGGAGGGCTGGACAGGGTGCTGCGGACGCGCCCCAATGGCGTGTGCCGTGCAACGCGCGATCCAGCGCTGTCACCACCGCCGCCCTCCTTTGGCGCCCGCAAAGGTGGTATCGGCAGGCCTCAGCCCCAGACCTCCTGGAACTCGCGCCATTCCCGCGCCCCCATGCCGGAGGTTTCCTGCGTCACCACCTCGCCCGCAAGGCGCCGTTTCAGGGCGGCCGCCGCCTGCGCCGACAGGCTGACCGCATCCATGCGATAGTCACGAAAGGCGCCAAAGGCCGCCGGCACCCAGTCTCGCGTGATGTCGCACATCACTTCGGCATAGGCCCGGATCTCGTACTGGGCATGGGAGTCCGCGCGCAGGCGCAGGAAATGCAGCAGGTTGTGCAGGTCCGTCTTCCAGTACCACTGGGTATAGATGTTGGCGGGCAGGTTCATGCGCGCCAGTTCGCGGGCCAGGCCCTGCTGGCCGTCCTGGCTCAGCATGGCCTCGTAGTTGTCATAGCTGCGCATCGCGTCATCGCGCAGCAGGTCCAGCACGCGCTGCGCCTCGTCGCCCTGCAGCACCTCGCCCCGGCCCTGGTTGTTCTGGCTGGACTGCGCCGCCAGATGCTCGGGCGCAGGGATATAGAATTCGCGGTCGAGGATCGAATAGCGGGCGGAATATTCGTTCACGTTTGCCATCCGGTGGCGGATCCACTGGCGGGCGACAAAGACCGGCAGCTTGACGTGGAACTTGACCTCGCACATCTCGAACGGGGTCGAGTGCCAGTGCCGCATCAGATAACGGATCAGCCCTTCGTCGTTCTGGACCGACTTGGTGCCCTTGCCATAGCTGACCCGCGCCGCCTGGCAGATCGCCGAATCGTCGCCCATGTAGTCGATGACCCGGACCAGGCCATGGTCCAGCACCGGATGGGCGACGTAAAGATGCGCCTCCATTCCTTCGGACACCGCGCGCAGGGTCTGCCGCGGGGTCGCGCGCTGGCTGTCGATGTCGGCCTGCTGTTCGGGCGTCAGGGGCATGTCGATCCTCGTGGGCGGCAAAGACTTTCCTTTGGCATGGCACGCGGGTCCGGGCAAGCGTTGCGGCAAGTGGCGGCGACTGCATAGCATCAGCCGTTCGCACCTGCGCCGGCCTCAGTCGGTCGCCAACGCCGCGCCCAAGGCACCGAAGGGGGCGGCGACGATCTCGCCCACAGCGTTGACCGCGAATGCGCCCGCACGCCGCAGATCGCGCAGGCTGCCCGCCGATCCCGCACTCACCCCGAGCCAGGCATAGCGGTCATGCCCCAGGCGGTCGCTGGCCCGCGCCTGGGAGATGTCGAGCACCGCGATGTTGTATGCCCGCGCAAGGCGCGCCGCCCGGGGGTCCGTCACCTTGAGAGTCCCGAGGCGCGGAACCTCGCCGCTGAGGCGGCCCGACAGGATCAGCGCGCGGTCGTCAGGGGCGACCAGCACCTTCATGGGGACGCGCAGCGGTCCCACGATGGCCATTTGTGCGGCAAACACGTCCATGTCGATGTCAGGCGCGGCAAGCACGATGTCCAGCCGGTCCAGCACATCCTCCCGCCCCGCAAGCCGCAACTGCCGCAGTGCCTCCACCGCCAGCCAGCCGCCAAGCGAATGGGCAAGGACCTCGATGTTTCCGATCCGCGGGTCACCTGCCAGATCCGCCAGCAGCACGGCAAGCGCATCGCGCGAGACCGTCGCCGAATCCCGGTCATAAAGATAGCCCTGCAGCCGCGCCTCCGAGGGCCAGGAGAACAGGACCGGCGTCCCATGCAGCACGCCGTCGGCCGACAGCTGCGCCAGGCGCAGCAGGGATTCGCCAAAGTTGAGGTTGTAGCCGTGCACGAAAATGCTGACGTCCCGGGCTGGGCCCGCGTCAGCGGCAACCAGATCCAGCAGCGCCGCCCGTGACGTGACGATGCCTTGGGAGGTCACGGCCATGGCGGAACCCGTGCGACCGATGGACTCGATCCGGCCAGGGCGGTGGTCGCGCGGGATCGCGACCGTGAAGACGGCGTGGTTCGGCGTGGCACTTCGTGCGCGGGTAAACACGTTGGTGCCGGGAGACTGGCGCGCGCGGGTGGTCACCGCCAGCAGCTGGATCTGCCGCATGTCTTGCAGGCTTTCGGCCGCCTGCATCATCGGCAGGTCCGGCCGCGTCGCGCAGCCCGTGGCCAGCACCAGCACCAGGATCACCCGGGCAATCCTGCCCCTGCCGATCATCCGCCGTCTCCTTTTCTGCGCTGCGCCGGGCCGGAGGAGGTGCAGCGGGTGCGCCCCGTCAGGCGACGCGCGTGGTCACGGGATCCAGCCCCTCGATCGTGACGGTCATGACCTGCCCGCAGTTCACGGCACCCACTCCGGCCGGCGTGCCGGTATAGATCAGGTCCCCCGGCGCCACCCGCACCAGGCGCGACAGATGAGCGATGATGTCCGGAACGGCCCAGATCATCTGCGACAGGCAGGCCCGCTGGCGAATTTCCCCATCGACGGAAAGGCTCAGCTTGCCCCGGTCCAACGGGCCGGTGGAGGCCGCGGGACGGATCGCGCCGCAGATGGCCGCGCCGTCAAAGCCCTTGGCCATGTCCCAGGGCCTCCCCATCCGCTTGGCCTCGGCCTGCAGGTCGCGGCGGGTCATGTCGTTGCCCGCCGCATAGCCCCAGATCAGGTCCGACGCCGCCTGCGGCGACAGGTCCGCGCCGCCGGCGCCAAGGGCCACCACCAGTTCCCCCTCGAAATGCAGGTCCCGCGTGGCCGGCGGATAGGGCAGATCGGCCCCGTCCGTCAGCAGCGCGTCGGCGGGCTTGGCAAAGAAGAACGGCGGCTCGCGGTCGGGATCATGGCCCATCTCGCGGGCATGGTCGGCATAGTTGCGCCCGACGCAAAAGATGCGCCGGACGGGAAACCGGGCGGACGTGCCGTGGACGGGAACCGTGGCGGGGGGCGGGGCGGGCAGGACCAGACCGTTCATGCGGCGAAAAGCCCGTCGAAGTCGGCAAAGCCCTTGACCTCGATCGGATTGCCCGAGGGGTCAAAGAAGAACATGGTCCGCTGCTCTCCGGGCTGTCCCTCGAAGCGGATCACCGGGGGGATATCGAACACGATGCCCCGCGCCTGCAGCCGTTCGGCCAGCGCCAGCCAGTCGTCCAGCCGCAGAACGACGCCCAGATGCGGCATCATCACCATGTGGTCGCCCACCTTGCCGGTGCGGGTGGTGGCAAAGGGTGTGCCCAGATGCAGCGACAGCTGATGGCCGAAAAAGTCGAAATCGACCCAGGTGTCGGTCGAACGTCCTTCGGCACAGCCCAGCACGTCGCCGTAGAAGCGGCGCGCCTCGTCCAGGTCTGTGACATGAATGGCAAGGTGGAACAGCGACTTCATCAACGCCTCCGGGCAGGGATCACGCATCTTGATGCACGCAGGGCAGGCTTGATGCAAGAAAGCTCAGCGGTCCAGACGCGTCAGCACGTCCGAGGCCTGCCGGGCAGCGTCGTGCCAGCTTGGCAGGCACAGGCCCGCCGCCGCCGCCGCCGCCGCACGCTGCGCGCGTTCCGCCGTATCCGTCAGCAGCCGGCGCAGGGCGGCGGCGAAGACGCGCGAATCATCGGGCGCCACCAGCAGGCCGGCCTCTGGCGGCACGGTGTCCGGCACCGCGCCCGTGCGGGTGCTAACAATGGGCAGGCCGTGGGACAAGGCTTCGTCAAAGACGATGCCATAGCCCTCGTAGCGGGTTGCAAGAGCGAACAGGGATGCCTGCCGGTAGAGTTGCTGCAGGTCGTCATGAGGCAGGCGGCCGGCCAGGCGCAACCGCGGCCCAAGCCCCGCCACCGCCACCTGCGCCTGAAGCTGTGCGACATGCGCCCTGTCCCACGGGTTGCCGACGATGACCGCCTGCCAGTCCAGATCCGCCAGATCCGACAGGGCCGCGATCAGCACGTCATGCCCCTTGCGCGGGTGCAGGATGCCCACCGACAGGATCAGCGGCGGCGCGCAGGCCGCGGGGGCTGTCCGGACCGTCGGCCGGTCGGTGCCGGGCCGGACGATGGTGATGCGCCTCTCCGTGACGTCATAACGCTGAACCAGCATGTCGCGGGTGTGGGGGCTGGGCACCATCACATGCCGCGCCATGGCCAGGTTCGCGCGCTCGGTCCGCCACAGGTGGTCGGCAAGCGGGGCCGGCAGCGCGCTTTCCTGCGCCAGCGGATGGTGGATCATCGCCACGATGGGTGCGGCCACCCGCGCCAGGCCCTGCGGATCCAGTGCCCCAAAGGCAAGCCCGTCCACGATCAGCGGGCGGTCCCCAGGCACCGCGGCCAGCCGGTCCAGGGCCGCGGCCATGTCTGCCGCATCCGGCGTGGGAAAGCTGTCGGGCAGGGCGATCACCTCGACCGGGTGACCCAGGGCGCGCAGCGCCTCGACCAGGCGGCGGTCATAGATGTAGCCCCCGGTCAGGGTGGTGATGTCGCCCGGCAGGGCAAAGGCTGCGGGTCGGGCAATGTTCATGGATCGGCCTGCGCGATTGATGCCTGCGGAGGCTTGGGACGACAGGCCAGCAGAACCAGAAGCCCGGGCAGCGTGCTGGCCAGAAAGACAAGGCCAAAGGCCAGGCTGGCGGCAAGGCCCGCCTGGGCGCTGGCTCCGGCCAGCGGGAACAGACCAGCCGCGGCACCTTCGCGCAGGCCCCACCCGCTGATGGTCAGGGGCAGGATCATGGTCAGCAGGATCAGCGGCACCAGGACCGTGGCCTGGCCCGGCGACAGAACCGTCCCGATCGACCGGGCGCAAAAGGCGAAGGCTGCGACATTGGCAAAGGTGATGGCCAGGTTCAGCAGGATCTGACGCGGCAACGCCTGCCGGCTGAACAGCGTCACGCGGAGGACGCGGCGCAGGTCCCGCGCCACCCGTCCCGCCCGCCCTGAAAGCCGACCCGTGCAGGCGATGCCCGCCGCCATCGCCAGGCCCGCCGTCAGCAGCATCCCGACCAGCACCAGCACCCAAGGGGGCATCGCCATGCCGCCGGGTGCCAGGCCCATGAAGATCATGCCTGCCAGCAGCACCAGGAATAGCGTGATCTGCCCGGCCAGACGCTCGACCGCAACGGCGGCACCCGCACGCGCAAGGCCGGTTCCGTGACGCGCGCGCAGCACCCGGCCGGCATCGCCCAGCACGCCCCCGGGCAGCGACTGGTTCACCACCTGCGCCAGATAATATTCGCTGATGGCGCGGGGCAGGGGGATCGTCTGGCCCAACTGCCCGGCCGTGACGCGCCAGCGCCAGGCCGACAGGACCGTCTGCGCCGTCAGCGCCAGCAGCGCCGCCCCAAGCCAGCCGGGCTCGGCCCGTGCCAGAAGATGCAGTGCCCGCGCCCCGTCAAGAGCCGCCCACAGCAGCCCCAGCATCAGGGCGGCGGCGGCGATCTGCAACATGCGCGTCCATCTCATGCGGGAGGAACGCCGGTTTGCGGGGAAAAGCTCCTCAGGATGCGTTCGCGCAGGCTGTCCATCGGCAGCGGCATCTTGTCCCGGGGTGGAACGAGTCCGGGCGTCAGGCCCCATTCGGCCGTGCGCTCTACCAGGCTTGGCGGGCCTATCACGTGCAATGGCACCTCGCGCCGTTCGTCCAGCCCGATCGTGCTGGCCGCCTGGTGATCGCCGATCAGCAACATCAGCGGCGGATCGTCGGCCTGACGCGCGGCATAGTCCAGAACCGCCTGCAGCGTATAGCCGATGGCGTCGCGATACTGCCGGCGGACGCGGTCGCGGTCGCGCCACACCACCTCGGGCGGATCACCGGCGCGCGCCATGTCGTCAAAGATCGTGCCGTCGCCCAGATCCTCCCACGCCACCATCCGGGGCACTGGCACCCAGGGCGCGTGAGACGAGATCAGGGCGATCTGCGCGAAAAGGTTCCGGGCATCAGGTTTCTGGCGCAGCAGCCGGTCGGCAGCGGCCAGCGTGAACTGGTCGGGCATCGTGACCCAGTTGAAGGGCTGCCCCCGATAGCCCAGGTCCGGCGCGGCAAGAATCGTCTGGAACCCCATCGTGCTGGCTTCGGGCCAGGGGCGGACGATGGCGGGCATGACGGCGGCGGTGTGGAACCCTGCCTCGGCCGCGATGTGGAACAGGGTGCGGCGCCCGCTGGCGATGGCCGCCTGATAGCGGATCTGACTGTCGATCCACAGGCCGTTGGCCAGCGTCCCGTGCGCCAGCCAGCTTTGCCCGCCATGCGTGGGCGAGGTGACAAAGCCCGAGCGCAGGGCAAGTCCCGCCTGCTGCAACCGTTCCTGGGCCTGCGCCAGTGTGGTCAGATGCCGGCTGGCGTAGAACGGGGTGTCAAAGCTGGTCCTGCCATAGCTTTCCAGAAAGATGATCAGCACGTCGCGGTCGATCAGGGCCAGGGGATCGGCCATCCTGTCCAGGCTGTCGGTCCTTGCCTCGATGCGAAACCGCTGAAGCTCGGCAAGGCTGCGATCCGACAGATGCAGGCGATCGCGGGCATAGACGGCCTCCTGCGGTGCCGGAACCCGTTGCGGCGCCAGAGCCAGCAGCGTCACCAGGCCGGCACCCGCGCCAAGCGCGGCCAGACGTCCCGCCGGGCCCGGCGCCTGCCGCATCCAGATCCCGCACGCCCACCACAGCCCCCACAGGATTGCCAGCAGCAACAGGACGGCCAGAACGACCGCCCCCGCCGCGGCAGGCGGCCCCAGGCTGCCCGCCAGCAGCCGCACCGAGGCATCGACCAACGGCAGGTCCGCCACCGGGTTGAAGCGCCGCCCCAGGCTTTCCAGCATCGCAAGGTCCGCCAGCTTGAGGACCGTGACCAGCGCGATCGCCAGCGTCGCCACCAGCCGCAGCGCCTGCCCCGCCACGGAAGGTCCAAGCGCCAGCAGCGCAAGGATCAGCACCGCCAGTTCGGGCGGAACGCGCCCCCAGGCGGCAGGGTTCAGATCGGCCAGCTGCGCCGGCAGCGCCATCAGCCCGTGCATCATTCCGGTCGCAAGCAGAAGTTTCGCCAGCACCCCGGAGCGCATCAGCGGTGCCTCCACAGCCACAAGAGGTCCCGGCCAAAGGACCAGATCACGGCCCCCGCCGCGACGCGTGCCACCAGGATCGCGGCATCGACGGAAAGCTGCGGGATCTGCAGCGCGATCAGTGCCGTCAGCTGCAGCACGCAGACCGTCTTGCGGGCCAGGCTTTCGGGCAGCGGCGCCATGATCCAAGGCCAGATCCGGCCCGCCCCCAGAAACAGATAGCGCATGGCGCCCAGCACAAGCACCTCGGCCCCCACCAGGCCGCTGGCCAGGGCATGCAGGGCCAGAACCAGCGCCAGCCCGGCATCGACCTCCATGTCGAAACGTGCGCCAAAGCTGGAAACAAGGCCGCTGCGCCGCGCCAGGAACCCGTCCAGCCCGTCCAGCATCAGCGAAAGGCTGGCCACGGCCGCCACGGTCCATCCCCCAGCCTCTCCCGCGACCAGCGGCGCCAGAAGCGCAGTGGTCAGGGCCAGCCGGATCAGCGTCACCACATTGCAGGCCCCGATGCGCGCATGAGGATAATGCCGCCACATGCCGGTCGCAACAAGCGACGCAGCCGCCAGGAAGGCGGTGCCTGCCGCCAGCGCGCTGCCATGCAGAACTGAAACGGCCACCACCAGATTCACCGCCAGCGCAACCGGAAGGGCCACGGCCAGACCGGTCGCCAGACCGCGCCGCCGGGCAACGGGGGACGGCACCACGAGGTCGGGGTCCATGATCTGCATCGCCTGACCATATGGACGGGATGCGAGGCGTCAAGCGGTCCGACACGATGCTTTGCCGCACGCCCGCCACGGGTTAAGCTGTTCGGCAGGAGGGTGGGGAGATGGAGGACGGAGGTTCAGGTTATGACACCACGGCCCGCGTCCTGCACTGGCTGGTCGCGGTGCTGGTCCTGCTGATGGCGGCGGCCGGCCTGACGATGATCCGCGAAGGGATCGGGCGTGGCCTGCAGGACCTGCTGTACATCTTTCACAAGAACGTCGGGACGGCGCTGATCGTCATTGTCGCGCTGCGACTGTTCTGGCGCCTGACACACGGGGCGCCGCCGCTGCCGGTATCAGTGCCGCCGTGGCAGCGGCTGGCGGCCCGGCTGTCACACTGGGCGCTTTACGGCCTGCTGATCATCATGCCCCTCAGCGGCTATGTCCGCGTGCGGGCCGGCGGCTTTCCGGTCGAGGCGCTGGATGCCCTGGGCCTGCCGACGCTGGTTCCCCGCTCCAGGTCGTTGGCCGAGGCTGCCAGTTCCGTGCATGCCGTGGCGGCGACAACGCTGATCGCGGTGGTGGCGCTGCATGTCGCGGCTGCCCTGCACCACGCCCTCATCCGCCGCGACGGCGTCTGGCAGCGCATGTGGCCGCCCCGCGCCACCCGTCGCCGACGCTAATTCTTCAGCGATCGGTTGCCCGGAAATGCAGATCGACAGCGGCGCGCGGGTCTTTTATGAAGCACCGGCAGACGTCGCGCGGCAGCGCATTCCAGTCCGTGCAGCATTATCAAATATCAATTCCATTATGTTGAACGTTTCCGTTTCCAAAGGCGTTCGACGCATGGCGTCGAAAAAAAACGCCTAGACGACGGTGCAGGAGATCCCGTGAGCAAGACCAAAGACCTGTCGATCCTTGCGGTGATCGGTGCGGCCCTGTTGGGCATCTTTTTTCTGGACACGTTGTTCCCCTTGGGAACGGCAGTCTGGCTGCTCTATATCCTTCCGCTGAGCCTTGCCTTTGCGGCCCGCCACTCTGCGACGCCGGTCGTTGTGGCTGTTCTGGCCTGTCTCCTGATGGGCGTGGGATTCTTTATCGACCAGGCGGGGATCGATCCGCGCATTGCGGCGGCGAACCGCATGATGGCGGGCCTGGTGTATCTGGCCCTGGGCGTGACCGGCAGGTCCCTGATCCGCAACCGCGAGCGCCTGACCCGCAGCGAGTGGGTCCACCAGGGCCAGGTCGAACTGTCCCGCGCCATCCAGGGTGAGCTGTCCGCCGAGCGTCTGGGCCAGCGGGTGCTGAAGGTCCTGGCCGAACGGGTCGGCGCCCGGGCGGCCGTGGCCTATGCGCGCAACGGCCACGGCTATCTGCGGCTGGCCAGCTGGGGCGTGGACCAGGAGGCGCTGGCCCACCGCATGACCGAGGAGGATGGGCATCTGGGCCGCTGCCTGTCCGAGGGCCGGATGCTGGAGATGCCGTTGGCGCCCGACCAGGCGCTGGGCTGGGCCACGGGGCTGTCGCGGGGGCGCGCGCCGCATGCCCTGCTGGTGCCGCTGCGCGACGGACAGCTGGTGAACGGGGTCCTGGAGTTCGGTCTGGACAAGGCTCCGGCGGGGCGGACCATTGATCTCCTCGAACGGGTGGCCGACAAGCTGGGCATCGCCCTGCGATCAGCCCAGTACCGCGAGCAGCTGCAGGAGCTGCTGGAGGAAACCCGGCGGCAGGCGGAGGAGCTGCGCAGCCATACCGAAGAACTTGCGGCCTCCAACGAGGAACTGGAGGAGCAGGCGCGTGCCCTGCAGGACAGCCAGCGCCGGCTGGAGATCCAGCAAGCCGAGCTCGAGCAGCAGAACGCCCAGCTGGAAAGCCAGACACAGGAACTGGAGGAACAGCGCGACGCTCTGGCCCGTTCCCGCCGCATGCTGGAGGAGCAGTCGGCCGAGCTGGCCCGCGAAAGCCGCTACAAGTCGGAATTCGTCGCCAACATGAGCCACGAACTGCGCACTCCCCTGAACGCGCTGCTGATCATGTCGCGCCTGTTGTCGGAGAACCGGGGCCGGAACCTTTCGGACGAGCAGGTGCGGTGGGCCGAGACGATCGAAAGCTCGGGACAGGACCTGCTGGCGCTGATCAACGACATCCTGGACCTGTCCAAGATCGAATCCGGCAAGCTGGAACTGGCCCGCGAGCGCATCGACCCGCAAGCCGTCGCCAACAAGCTGTTGCGCGTCTTCGAGATGCAGGCCCGCAACAAGGGGCTGCAGCTGACGGCCGAGATCGCGCCCGGCCTCGAGGCGCTGGAAACGGACGGCCAGCGGCTGGAACAGGTGCTGCGCAACTTCATCTCGAACGCGCTGAAGTTCACGGAACGGGGCCGCGTGACGCTGCGCATCGCGCCTGCGCCCCAGGGGATCTCGTTTTCGGTCGAGGATACGGGCATCGGCATCGACACCGACCAGCAGGAGGCCGTCTTCGAGGCCTTCCGCCAGGCGGACGGCACGATCTCGCGCCGCTTTGGCGGGACGGGGCTGGGGTTGTCGATCTCGCGCGAGCTGGCCGACTTGCTGGGCGGACGGATCGTCCTCAGCAGCGAAAAGGGGCGGGGCAGCGTCTTCACGCTGACTCTTCCGGCAGCGCCCGCGCTTCAGCAGCCGGCGCTGGCACGATCGGGCCTGCCGCGCGCCTTGCCGCAGCCGGCGGCGCCCGCCCCCGTCGAGGCCGAGCCCGTCCTGCTGGACGCCTTGCCGGGGCTGGAGGACGACCGCGCCAGCATCACCGAAGGTGACCGCGTCATGCTGGTGGTCGAGGATGATCCGGCCTTTGCCAAGGTGCTGTTCACGCTGGCCCGGGATCTGGGCTTCCGCTGCGTCTGCGTGGGGCGGGCCGACGATGCGGTGCGCGCCGCGCGTCATTTCCTGCCGCAGGCGATCGTCATGGACGTGGGCTTGCCCGACCATTCCGGCCTGTCGGCGCTGGACCGGCTGAAGCGCGACACAAGCACCCGCCACATTCCCGTCCACGTCGTTTCCGCCGACGACTATACCAAGGAGGCGCTGGCCCAGGGCGCGATCAGCTATATGCTGAAGCCGGTCCAGCGCGACCAACTGGAACTGGCGATCCGCAACCTTGAACATCGGCTGGAGCAGCGGCTGCGCTGCGTGCTGATCGTCGAGGACGATCCGGCGCAGATGGAAGGGCTGAAGGCGCTTCTGGCCAGCGACGAGGTCGAGACCGTCGGCGCCGGCACGGCCGCCGACGCGCTGGAGATCTGCCGCAACCGGACCGTCGACTGCATCGTCTTGGACATGACGCTGCCCGACGCCTCGGGCTTTGACGTGCTGGAGCAGCTGGACGGCGACGGCAGGGCGTCGTTCCCGCCCGTCATCGTCTACACCGCACGGACGCTGAACGAGGCCGAGGAACAGCGCCTGCGGCGGTATTCCCGCTCGATCATCATCAAGGGGGCCAAGTCCCCGGAACGTCTGATCAACGAGGTCACGCTGTTCCTGCACCAGGTCGTGTCCGACCTGCCCGAAAAGCAGCGCGAGATGCTGGCCGCCTCGCTGAACCGCGACGCGCAGTTGGAGGGCCGCCGCATCCTGGTGGTCGAGGATGACATCCGCAACGTTTACGCCCTGACCGGCGTCTTCGAGCCGCATGGTGCCATTGTCCAGATCGCACGGAACGGGCGCGAGGCGCTGGACGCGCTGGGCCGCATCAACGACGGCGCCGCGCCCAAGGTGGACCTGGTCCTGATGGACGTGATGATGCCGGAAATGGACGGCCTGACCGCCACGCGCGAGATCCGCAAGATCGACCGCTGGAAGACGCTGCCGATCATCATGCTGACGGCCAAGGCCATGGCCGAGGACCAGAACCAGTGCCTGGAGGCGGGGGCGAGCGATTACCTGCCCAAGCCGCTGGACGTGGACAAGCTGCTGTCGCTGACGCGCGTCTGGATGCCCCGATGACGGTTGAACCCGTCACCCCCGGCCCGGGCGAGGCCATCGAGCTGGACCTGTTTCTGGAGGCGCTGAACCGGCGCCACCATTATGACTTCCGCTCCTATTCCCGCGCGTCGCTGCAGCGCCGGGCCGAGCTGGCGCGCGAGCGTCTTGGCTGCGCGACCCTGTCGGAGGCGCAGGGCCGGCTGCTGCACGATCCGTCGGTCCTGCCCGACATCATCGACGCGATGACGGTGCAGGTCAGCGAGATGTTCCGCGACCCGGCCTATTTCCTGGCCTTGCGTCGCGACGTGCTGCCGCATCTGCAGACCTTTCCCTCGCTCAAGGTCTGGGTCGCAGGTTGCGCGGACGGGGAGGAGCTTTATTCGCTGGCGATCCTGTTCCGGGAAGAAGGGCTGTTCGACCGCACGCTGTTCTATGCGACCGAGATCAACCGCCGTGCCCTGGCCCGGGCCGAGGCAGGCATCTATGACATCGACCGCCTGCCGGTGTTCTCGCAGAACTACCAGCGGTCGGGCGGGCGCGGATCGCTGTCGGACTACTACACGGCCGCCTATGGGCGGGCCGCCTTTGACCGCGCGCTGCGGGCGCGGACTGTTTTTACCGAGCACAACCTGGCCACCGACCAGGTTTTTTCCGAGGTGCACCTGATCAGCTGCCGCAACGTGCTGATCTATTTCGACGCCCCGCTGCAGGACCGGGCTCTCGGCCTCTTTACCGAGGCCCTGACCCGCGGCGGTTTCCTGGGACTCGGCTCGCACGAGACGTTGCGCTTTTCCAGCCATGCCAGCGCCTTTGCGACATTCGACGAGCCCGACCGGATCTGGCGCCGCACCGCAAGTCAGGAGACCTCTTATGCCCGATAGACCGATTCGCTTCCTGATCGTGGACGACATCGCCGAGAACATCATGGCGCTCGAAGCGCTGCTGCGCCGCGACGGGCTGGTGGTGGACCGCGCCCGGTCCGCCTCCGAGGCGCTGGAACTGATGCTCGTGCATGACTATGCGCTGGCCTTCCTGGACGTCCAGATGCCCGGCACCGACGGCTATGAACTGGCGGAACTGATGCGCGCGACCGAGCGGACGCGCAGCGTGCCGATCATCTTTGTCACGGCCGCCGAG
>VGDE01000023.1 GCA_016869875.1 Alphaproteobacteria bacterium | reverse complement strand
CTCGGGGCGGCTGTTCGTTGGCCGCGAGGACGGATCGGTCGAGGAGGTGCAGGCCTTCGAGCCGGTCGATATCCTGCAGATCCGCCAGATCCATGTGGGCAACAAGGCGCCTTTGGTGCTGCAAGGGCTGCGGGTGGCGCTGTTCGACACGGAAAGCCCCGATGGAGTTCGCGCCCTGCTTGAAGCTCCGCATGCGGGCGATCCCGCCCTGCGGGAACTGGCACTTGCCCCATGCTGACCAAATGTGCGTGGTTCTGGTGATCCCGCCGTCGCCGCCTGGCCATCGCAACATGAGGTCAGACCCTGCCGGAACGGGTGGCGGGTGGGGCACTTGCCGGTGCCCGGGCTGTCCTGTTCCTGGCCGTCCCGGCAACCCGACCCAAGGAATGTTGTTCGGCCCATGAGTGTCCCTCTTCCTGAACAGTCCGCGCGCTGGAAATCCGACGCGATCCGGACCATCGTCACCACGATCAAGAACGAGGGGCCGTTCCTTCTGGAATGGCTGTGCTATCACCGGCTGATCGGCTTCAACCGCTTCGTCATCTACTCGAACGACTGCACGGATGGCACGCACGAGATGCTGCGCCTGCTGGACGAGGCCGGAATCGTCATCCACCACGACAACGGAACGGTGATCCCGGACCTGCCCGAGGACCCGCAGCGCCGCGCCTATGCCCGCGCCATCACCCTGCCCGAGGTGCAGGCCAGCGACTGGACGATCGTGCTGGATGGCGACGAGTTCTTTCAGGTCAATGTCGGCGCAGGGACGCTGGAGGACCTGTTCCAGGCCCTGCCGGCCCGGACGGATGCGGTGGCTGCGCAATGGCGCATCTTTGGCAATGGTGGCGTGATTTCCTTTCGTGACGACCTGCAGATCCGCCAGTTCACCACGGCGTCGCCTATGGATGTGCCCTTCAGCCACAACCAGTTCGCGGTAAAGACCCTGTTCCGCATGCTGCCCGTTCACCGGTTCGGCGTGCACCGGCCCGTGTTCAAGGGGTCCTTCGGAACGCCGGCTCATCCCCTCCTGTTCGTGAACGGATCGGGCGAGGATATCACCAGCGCCTTTCTGCGGCAGCGGTGGGGCACCAACCCGGACATGGCGGGTTATGTCCTGTGCCAGGTGAACCACTACATGATCCGCTCGAGCGAGGTCTTTCTGATGAAGCGCTGGCGGGGAACCGCCAACAGCTCTGACGCGGACCGGATCAATTTCGACTATTACGACAAGTACAATCTGAACGTGGTCCGCGAGACCGGCATCACCCGATGGGCCGAGCAGGTGGCCGAGGCGCGGGCCGAGATGGTCGGGCTGATGCCCGAACTGGGGCGGCTTCACGATGCGGCCGTCGCGGCCTACCGGGACCAGATCGCCGTCCTGAAGGCGCAGTTGCAGGCCGAGGCACCCGATCAGTATGCCCGGCTGTTCGATCCGGCCATCCTGCAGGCCGAAACCGAACGGCGTCGGTCCCAGTTGACCGAGCGTCGCGCCCGTCTGGCGGCCACCCGTCGCCCGGCCGGACCCTCTGCCCGGCCCGCTGTCCCCGAGCGCCGTGTTGTGCCGTCGCCCGTTCTTCTGGCGCCGCTGCTTTCTGACGCCGGTGTGCCGACCATGCCGCTGGCCGCGATGACCCCCTGGGTCCGACAGGACGAGGTGCCGGGTCCCGCCGAGCCCTCGGAGGCCGCGGCAGGAAACATCCAGGCGCCTCAGGCCGAACCCGACCTTGCGCCGCAATGGCTGGTGGATCTGCGCCGGTCGCCGTGGCGGCGGGGGTTCTATCATGCGGAGGAGGAGTTCGACGCCCTGCATGTCGAGCGCGAACGCGCGCATCTTTTCGTCAGCTTCGACAACCTGTCACAGGTGGGAAACGACCGGACCGACCGCGAGGCCTGGGGCTATGAGTTCGCGCGCAAGTCGAACTGGTCGCAGCTGGGCATCTTTGCGTTCCGGGCCAACTGGTTCCGGAACGAGGTGCTGTTCGACTATCTGCGCCGACTGCGCGACAATGGGCTGTTCGCGCGCTATCAGTCCGTGACCTTCACGGGCACCTCGATGGGTGCCTATGCGGCCTGCGCCTTTTCCTCGCTGGTGCCGGGCGCGCGGGTCATCGCCTTTTCGCCGCAATCGACCCTGTCGCCTGACCTTGTTCCGTGGGAAGGCCGCTTTCCGTCGGGACGCGCGGCCGACTGGAAAGGCGATTTTGCCGATGCCGCCGCCGAAACCGGCACTGCCGGGCAGGTGTTCCTGATCTATGACCCCTTGGAGGAGAGCGACCGCGCCCATGCGGAACGCTTTTCCGGAGAGAACGTGATCCGCCTGACCACGCCCCTGTCGGGCCACAAGTCGGCCCTGCGTCTGCGTCAGGCCGAGATCCTGGGCCCACTGGTGCGTGGTCTCTGCGCGCAGACCCTCGGCGCCCGGGATTTCCGCGCGCTTTACCGTTCGGTGCGGATGCAGCCCTGGTATCTTGACGCCCTGGGCCAAAGGCTGGTCGCGCGCGGCAGGAGAGGCTGGCTGTCGCGGCTGTCCCGGGTCGCACGCGACAACGGCCGCCCCGGCATTGCCAAGGCGCTGGAGGCAAAGGCGCACAGCCTGACGTCCGCATCCCCCTGAACGCGACGACGCCGAACATGACGCCCATGACGGAAGGTCCAAAGATGGCACGGAAACACGAGGCGACGGAGAACCGCGTCACGGCTCCTGATATCGCGCTGCACATGCTGATGAACGATAGCGGACCCCTGCTGCTGGACTGGGTTCTGCATCACCGTCACCTCGGCTTCGGCCGCATCACCGTGCATGGTGACGGTGCCAACGACCAGGCCACGGCCTTGGCGCGTGCGCTGGCCAAGGCCGGGTTGATCGACTTTGTCCCGACCAAGCGGCCGGGCGTCGCCCATGCCCGCGCCCGCGAGATCCGGGTCCAGGAGCAGGTTCTGAAGGCCGAGATCGACAATCGCAGCGACTATCTCCTGTGGCTCGAGCCTGAGGACATGCTGGTCATCGATACGGGCCAAGGACAGCTGGCGGACCTGGCTGCGGGTCTGGAAGCCTTCCCCGACCTGCTGAGCCTGACCGTGCTGGTTGCGGGCGGAAGCGGGCAGTTGCGGTTTTCCGATGCTCCTCTTCCCGAACGCTTTGACCGGGGAACGGGGGGTGCCTCGGGTCCGCTGATGCTGGCCGCGCCGATCCGCACGATCTTTCGGCCGAACCTGGCCCGCGGGCTGAACACCAACCGCCCCCGGCTCAAGCCCAAGTTCGCGCGGGGAAAAGAACCCGTGACCTGGTTGAACGGTGCCGCCGAGGATGTGTCCGAACGTTATCTGCAGAAGGGATGGCTGGCCATGCCGGACCAGCCGGGCCTGGGCCTGGCCCATGTCATCTGCTTTCTGGCGCAGGACCGTGAAACATTCCTGCTGCGCCGCACCGGCAGCGGCAAGACGCTGCCCTTCATGACGCCCGGCCACCTCAAGAGCACAATCCAGCAGTATCTCCGGCTGAACTTCTCGATGGCCGAAATGGGTCCTGCGGGCGCCGGTGCGGAGGATCTTGCCTCGCGGCGCCGGGCGTTCCTTGCCGATCATCCCCAGATCGCCGCCAAGCAGGCCGAGGTCGTCGTCGAATTTTCCGGTCGGCTGGATCGTCTTCTGGCAGAGCAGGACTCCAAGGCGGTCGAGATCGTCATCGACTTTCTTGAAGGGCGGACCTCCGGCCCGGAGGCCTTCCAGTGGTCGGTACCGTTCGGCAGACAGGTCACGCCCCCCGCGCTGTCCGAGACGAACTCGGCCTGGGCCGAGCGGCTGACCCGCGAGGACGACGGGCCCAAGGAACAGGATGACTGGGCCGGAACCGACGACGAGGCCGAGGCCCCGCCGGCTCAGGCTGCGGCGGTCGAAGCCCCGCTGATCGGTGCGCCGACCTGGCTTGCCGATCTTCGCCTGTCCGGAGAAGCGCACGGCTTCTATCACTCGATGCCGAACTATGCCTGCACCTATGTGGCGCGCAGCCGCAAGCATCTGCTGGTGTCCTTTGACAACCTTGCCTCGGTCCGCGACAACCCGATCGCGCGCGACCCCTGGGGCTACAGCTTTATCCGCAAGCAGAACTGGTCACATCTCGGGGTGCTGTCCTTTGTGCCCGGCTGGTTTCGCGATTCCGGCCTGCACGATTATCTGAACTCGATCAAAGGCAGCGGTTTCTTTGAACAGTTCGACCAGGTGACGATGTTTGGAACATCGATGGGCGGTTATGGCGCCGCCGCATTCGCCTCCCTGGCACCGGGATGCCGGGTCGCCGCTTTTTCCCCGCAGTCCTCTCTGGCGCCACAGTTGGCGGGGTGGGACCTGCGCTATCCCACCGGCCGGCAGGCGGACTGGAAGGGGGCATTCTCGGATGCGGCGCACGAGGTCCGCGCCGCCTCGCAGGCCTGGCTGTTCTATGATCCGGCAGTGGACAACGATCGCCGCCACATCGAGCGCTTCACGTCGGACAACGTGAGGCGGATTCCCCTGCGCTATTCCAACCACAAGACCGCCCTCATGCTGCGGAACGGAGGGATCCTGAGCGCTGTGATGCGCGACATCGTGACCGGAGAGGCCAGCGTGGCCAGCCTGATGAGATATTACCGGGCCTGCCGCACTCTTCCGGAGTTCGTGACCGAACTGCGCGCCCGTGCCGAGCGGACGGGCGGAGCCTCTCGGCGGGAGGCTGTGGACAAGGCGGTCGAACTGATCCGCGGAGAGGAATGATAAAGCTGAGACCCTCCGGACATGGGAAGGGCGTTCCATTCTTGAGGAAAAGCGGCGCCTTCTGAAACGGAACGAATTGTCGACGGACATGCGCCAGATCGGACCCATGGCCTTTGTCCCTGACAGACAACCGATAGGCCCGCCCAAGGATGCCACGCGACGATGATCCCCCGGCATTTCGCGATTATCCGTCCGGCCGGCCCTGCCCGCAGGCCCTTGCCCTGTCATGGGCAGGGCCTCTTCCGGCGGCTCAGGCACCGGCAGCAGGCACCGGCAGGGCGGTGGTCCGGGAGCTTAGACCTGCTGCGGAAAGAAGCGGTCCGAGGGCGTGAAGATTTCGCATCCGTCGGCGGTGACGCCGATCGCATGTTCGAACTGCGCCGACAGCGACTTGTCGCGCGTCACCGCAGTCCAGTCGTCGGCCAGAACCTTGGTCTCGGGGCGGCCGAGGTTGATCATCGGCTCGATGGTGAAGAACATTCCTTCCTCCAGCACCGGACCTTTGCCGGCGCGGCCGAAATGAAGGACGTTCGGAGGGGCATGAAAGACCCGTCCGATGCCGTGGCCACAGAAATCACGCACGACCGACATGCGCTGCCCTTCGGCATAGGTCTGGATCGCGGCGCCGATGTCGCCAAAGGTGGCGCCGGGGCGCACGGCCTCGATCCCCTTCATCAGCGCGTCATGGGTGACCTGCAGCAGGCGCTGCGCCTTCAGGGGCGCGCGCCCGGCGACATACATGCGGCTGGTGTCGCCGAACCAGCCGTCCACGATCACCGTCACGTCGATGTTCAGGATGTCGCCGTCCTTCAGCACCTTGTCGCCCGGGATGCCGTGGCAGACGACATGGTTCACGCTGATGCAGCTGGCATGCTGATAGCCGCGATAGCCGATCGTGGCAGAGGTCGCGCCCAGTTCCTCGACCCGGCGACGGATGAAGTCGTCCAGCGCGCCGGTGGTCACACCCGGCTCGACCAAGGGGCCGACCTCGTCCAGGATCTGCGCGGCCAGAGCGCCGGCGATCCGCATTCCCGCGAAATCCTCGGGCATGTGGATGCGGATGCCCTCCTTGGTGATACGGCCTTCGTCCATCGCTGATCCTTTCTTCATCGGCCCTAGATAGATGCGCAGGCCCACTTGTTCCAGCCCTTGGCGCAGGCATAGAAGGAGGGGGCCACCATCCAGCAAGGGACAGCGCAGATGCAGTCGGACAACCCCACCGCCGCGATCCTGGTCATCGGCGACGAGATCCTGTCGGGTCGCACCCGCGAAGGCAATGCCCATCACCTGGCCCAGGTGCTGACCGCCACCGGTTTCGACCTGCGCGAGATCCGCGTCGTGGCCGACGACCACGACCGTATCGTGGCCGCGATCCGGGCGCTGGACCGGACCCTGGGTGGGGATTACGACCTTCTGTTCACCTCGGGCGGGATCGGTCCCACGCATGACGACATCACCGCGGATGCCGTGGCTGCCGCGCATGGCACCACGGTCGAGGTTCATCCCCAGGCCCGAGCCCTGTTGCAGGAGCGCTGTGACCGCATGGGTGTCGAGCTGAACGAGAACCGCCTGCGGATGGCACGCATTCCCGTCGGCGCCACGCTGATCGACAATGCCGTGTCGGCCGCGCCCGGTTTTTCCATCGGCGTCACCCATGTCATGGCCGGTGTCCCGGAGGTCTTCCGTGCAATGGTTGCCTGGCTGATCCCGCAACTGCCCGGCGGCCGTCCCGTCCAGTCGCTGACGGTCGAGGTGCGGCGCGGCGAAAGCGAGGTGGCCGAGGATCTTCAGGCTGTTGCGGGGGAATATGCGGACCTGTCGCTTGGCTCCTATCCGTTCCGGGATGACACGGGCTGGGGCACCAACCTGGTTGTGCGCGGACTGGATGCCGAACGCGTGGCTCAGGCCATGACCGCGCTGCGGGCGCGGATAGGGCTTTGACCGGCCGGCCCGACCCCGATCTTCTGGCCGCATTCGAGGCGACCTGGCCTGCGGCCCAGACTGTCCGCTGTGGCGGGCTGCGGGTCGGCCGGGGCCTGGGCGCGGGCGGCCGCGTCGGTTCAGCGTACAGCGCCGGTCCCTGGACCGAGGCGGACCTGAAGGCAGCCGAGGCGCAGCATGCCGCCTGGGGGCAACGTCCCGTGGTTCGGGCATGGGACGACGAGGCCTCCCTGATCGCCGCCCTGACCGCGCGCGGCTATCTGCACGACAACCCGACCCTGGTCATGTCCGCCGCGGTCGAGGCGCTGACAGATCGCCCGCTGCCTCCGGTCAAGGCCTTTGCCATCTGGCCGCCGCTGGCCATCCAGCGACAGATCTGGTCGACGGGCAACATCGGCCCTGCGCGCCAAGCGGTGATGGAGCGCGTTTCTCCTCCCAGGGCGGCCTTGCTTGGCCGTCACCGCGACCGTGCCGCGGGCGCGGGTTTTGTCGCGCTGCAGGGGGATGTCGCGATGGTTCATGCTGTCGAGATCCTGCCCTCGTTCCGCCGCCAGGGCTTGGGCAGCTGGATGATGCGTCACGCCGCCTTCTGGGCCCGGGATCAGGGCGCCACCCGCATCGCCCTTGCCGTCAGCGCCGCCAATGCCCCCGCACGGACAGCCTATGACGGACTCGGCTTCGTTGTGGCCGGCAGCTATGGCTATTACGCCCCTTAGGTTCCGGTCTCCGGCTGATCCCGCTGCCAGCCTGCAGAAGGGCCATTCGTCCCGGCATCCGGTCAGCCGTCCATTGCAGAACGGCACGCCGGCGACGTTCAGGTGGTTCCACGCCAGTTTCCGGCCAAGTTGCGCTTGAAGCCGTGCATTTGTCCTTTCGCCGTTCCTGCAGGTTCAAAGCACCTGCGACGGACCAACGGATGACGGTCCGACGACGTCTGGGTCACCCGGCCCAGCCCCGGCGCGTGCCGGATCGGCAGCGGCCGGCCGGTTATTATTTCAGTCCTTCCACCTCGCGCGCGATGGAGCGGGCGATCATTGCCGGCACCTCGGGCGCCAGCCCGATCGGATCAAGCCGGGGACCCGTGAAACCTGCCTGATCCAGCGCCTCGGGCAGGTCGTCCAGCACATGCTCGGCCCGCAGGGCGAACAGTGGCAGGCTGATCGCGCGCTCCAGACCGCGCGCGGCATCGGCAATGAAGGGCTCCTGTTCGACAAAGCCAGTGACGACCCGCGCAAAATGCGGCGAAATGCGCTCTGCCAGCGCCGTGGTGATGTCAAAGCTGGCCTGGCTGCGCTGCGAGCCATGAGCCGACAGCAGCAGCGTCACCTGGTCCAGCGGCCAGCCCTGCGCCTCGGCTGCCTGCCGAGCCTTTCCGATGATCAGGTCGGGCAGCCCGGGATCTGTGCCGAAGGGCCGGGTGATATGGGCGCCGGACGCACCGGCCTGCGTCAGCCGGCGCGGCAGTTCGGTTCCGGTGAACCACCCTTCGGCCATGAACATCGGATAAACGATGCAGTCGCTGCGGCAGGTGCGCGCCAGCGCTTCGGGCATGGCCAGCGTCGCCCCCAGGACTTCGACACCCGGCGCATGACGCGCGACCTCGGCCGCCAGCGCCTCGATGGCCGCCTGCTGCGGCTCGGGGTCGCCGGGCTGGCCGTGCGAGACGATGATCGCCCGGGTCACGACCTGCGGCTGCTGAGCCTCGCGGAAAAAGCGGGCCAGCGCTTCGGGCATCGGAAACTCTGCCAAGGCGCGGGCGCGGGCCGCGCCCGACATCTTGCGGGCCGTTTTTTCGATGATCCTTGGCATCTTTTCGTCCGGCACGGCGGCCATGAAGTCGCCCAGGTACCAGCGGATGAAGGTAAAGCAGATCACGTCCTCCAGCGCCTGGACCTGCGGGTCGCGCTTGAGCCCTTGTTTCGTCAGCATCCTGCGGGCGATGTCGATGTCCTCCGCGCCATAGCCGGCCTCTGCCATGATGCCCGCGATCCGTTCGGCATGGCGGCGGCCCTGTTCCTGGCGCCATTGCAGATAGCCGGGGCGGTTCATGGGATAGTCGCTGCGGGGCAGGGTCCAGCGCTCGATATGCTGGCCGCGGCAGGCGATGCGCAGCACGTCGTCGGCCTGGGGGAACAGGTGCTGCTGTTCGGCCGTCATGCGCTGGCCATAGAGAAGGTTCGCGGGCTGGCCGTCCTCCAGGTTCGGGTCCCGGGCATTGGCGGCGTCGATGGCGGCAAAGGCGTGGTCAAGGCGGGCGGTCATGCGCATCTCCGGCTGTTTGGGCCAGTGTGACGCCGCCAGGGGGGCGGTTGCAAGCAGTCAGGCCCGGGTTGATCAGGGCAGGGCGAACAGGTCGGGCAGGTCCCGGCGGTCGTCCAGCAGGACCTGCGCCGCCAGATCGGCGACCAGCGGCGCCATGCCAAAGCCGATCTTGAAGCCGCCATTGGCGATCAGGTGCCCCGGCCTCCCCGGCCAAGGCGCCAGGACCGGCGCGCGAGAGCGCGCGCGCGGGCGAAGGCCGGCCCAGATGTCCAGAACCGCTGCATCGGCGAGAGCGGGGCAGAGGGTGCGGGCCCGCGCCAGCAGGTCCTCCGCCTGATGGTCCGGCTGGTCATGGTCGTAGCTGTTTTCGGAGGTCGAGCCGATGGCCGTCGTTCCGTCCGCATGCGGCACGATGTGCAGGCCGTCTGCAAAGACCTGCGGGCTGTCAGGCGCGGCATGAGCCAGCAGCGCCGACTGGCCCTTGACGCCCTGACCGATCTTGCGGTCCAGCGCCCGGTTCAGGTCCTGCAGCCCGGGCGTGCCGGTGGCCCAGATCGTGGGGGCATGGTCCCCATCGGCCGCATGGTTTTCAATCACCTCGCCGCCCTTGGCGCGGATCGCACCCGTCAAGGCCAGCAGGGCCGCGCGAGGGTTCAGCCGTGCAGTCAGCCCGTCCTCCAGCCAGAGGCCGGTGGGGCTGTCCGGGACCAGCGCGGCCTGCGGGTGGTCGGTCAGGCGCATTCCCAGATCCGCCGGCCATTGCCGTTCCGCCGCCGCGATGCGATCGGCCAGCCGCAAGGCGGTGTCGGCATCCGGGACGGGCTGCAGCCGCCCCGTCCGGCCGTAGCCCGAGGGCAGGCCGGAGGCATCCTCGACCCCCTTCCAGAAGTCCGGCGCCGCCAGCAGGCTGTCCAGCTGCAACGCCTTCTTGCTGTTCCAGTTCTCGGGGGCGTGCGGCGCCAGCGCGCCGACATGTCCGCCCGAGGAACCTGCGCCGATCCGTCCCGCCTCTAGGACGCGGACGGGGGCGCCGCGCCGGGCCAGCGCCCAGGCGCAGGCCAGCCCGAAGATGCCCGCCCCCGCCACAAGGATCACCCTGTCCCTTGCCAAAGCCGCGTCCTTTCCTGAAAGCTGCCGCGCATGAGCGATCTAGACCAACCCCACCCCGAAGACGAGCCATCCCTCGACTGGCGCGAAGGTGGTGTGCCCGTCTCCACTGTTTTCGATGATCCGTATTTCAGCCTGGGCGGGGGGCTGGCCGAAACCCGGCATGTGTTCCTCGACGGCAATGACCTGCCGGCACGTCTGGTGCCCGGATTTCATGTGGCCGAGCTGGGCTTCGGTACCGGACTGAATGCGTTGGCCTTGGCGCAGATTGCGCAGGTGCCGGTGCGGATGACCAGCTTCGAGGCTTATCCGATGAGCGCCGCGCAGCTGGCGCAGGCCCATGCGTCCTTTCCCGAACTGGCGGGACTGGCCGCGCAGTTGCGGGCGGGCTGGGGTCGACCCGTGATCCAGGTGGGGCAGGTCAGCCTGACGCTGGTTCTGGGCGACGTGCGCCAAACCCTGCCGTTGTGGACGGGGCGGGCTGATGCGTGGTTCCTTGACGGGTTCTCCCCCGCCAAGAACCCGCAGATGTGGGCCGAGGACCTGATGCGCCAGGTGGGGGCGCATACGGTGCCGGAGGGCAGCTTTGCGACCTATACGGCGGCCGGTCATGTGCGCCGCGCCCTGTCCGGGGCCGGCTTCGACGTGTCCCGCCGTTCCGGCTTTGGCACCAAGCGGCATATGAGCGTGGGCCGCCTGAAGGTCGGGTGTTCGGGGCCGTCAGGCCCCGGCGGCTGACGCCCCTTCGATGGGGGCGGCGGCCGCAACTGGTTTAGGCCGTCAGCGGCGCGTGACGCGAGGGATGCGGCTGTCGGAATAGACGGCCTCCGGATGCGGCGGCTGCCCATGGGTGCGCGACCAGAACGCCGGCCCGCCGCGCCGCAGGAACACCGGCAGCGCCAGGACCAGCCCTGCCACGAAACCGCCCGCATGGGCCCAATAGGCCACGCCACCTTCGCCTGCGACCATGGAAAACCCCCCGAACAGCTGCAGCGCGAACCAGATGCCCAGCATGACCCAGGCCGGCAGGGTGAACACCTTGAAGAAGATGATGAAGATAGCCAGTACATCCACCCTGGCCCGCGGAAACAGCAGCAGATAGCCACCCATCACCCCTGCGATAGCCCCCGATGCGCCAACCATGGGAATGGGCGACATCGGCTCAGCCGCGATCTGCAGGGCGGCCGCCGCCAACCCGCTGCCCAGATAAAAGGCCAGAAAGCCGAACCGCCCCATCTGATCCTCCAGGTTGTCCCCGAAAATCCACAGGAACAGCATGTTGCCACCCAGATGCAGCAGCCCGGCATGCAGGAACATATGAGTGACAAGCCCGGACAGAAGCTCTCCGTTCACCACGGCCAACGGATAAAGGGCAAGGTTTGCCCACAGGATCTCGCCGCCCTGGCTGCCAGGCAGGGTCGCAAGGTACAGGGCCACGTTCATGGCCATCAGCATCCAGGTGACCCAGGGACGGCGGCTGGAGGGATTGTGGTCGCGGATGGGAAACATCGGGCTAGCTTGTCCCCGACGGAAGGCTTGGCACTGCCATGTCTGGCGCGGGCGGGGCGGGCGGGATCGCAGGGGGCATCGGGTTCTCCGGTCGGCAGAAGGGGCGGGATGGCGCGGGACAGGCGTCTGGTGCAACCCGGCACGACCCGAAGGGGTTGCAGCCCGGCCGGACGATACGGCGGGACGCCGGGACCCGGCACTGGCATTATGAGGCGCGGGTGCCTATCTGCGGGCTCGGGTGGATGCCGCCCGAGAGGCGCGAAGAACCGCCAGAACCACACGGGGGACGAATGGGCGCGATCATCGAAATAGACCACCTGTCAAAGCAGTATGACAGCGGCACCAAGGCGCTGGACGACGTCAGCCTGTCCATCAGCGAGGGCGAGATCATCGCCCTGCTGGGGCCGAACGGGGCGGGCAAGACCACGCTGATCTCGGTCATCTGCGGACTGGTCGTGCCGACAGGCGGCACGGTCCGCGTGGGCGGGCACGACATTCGCACCGACTGGCGCGCCGCACGCAAGCTGATCGGCCTTGTCCCGCAGGAGATCGCGCTGGAACCTTTCGAAAAGGTCATCAACTGCGTGCGCTTTACCCGCGGTCTTTACGGCATGCCGCCCGATGACGCCTATATCGAGCGCATCCTGCGCGCGCTGTCCTTGTGGGACAAGCGCGACGCCGCCACGCGCGAGCTGTCGGGCGGCATGAAGCGCCGCGTGCTGATCGCCAAGGCCTTGTCGCATCAGCCCAAGGTGCTGTTCCTGGACGAACCCACGGCCGGCGTCGACGTGGCCTTGCGCCGCGAGATGTGGGAGGTGGTGGGCGAACTGCGCCGCGAAGGCGTCACCATCATCCTGACCACCCATTACCTTGAGGAGGCCGAGGAGATGGCCGACCGCGTCGGCGTCATCGCCCGCGGCCGCCTGCTGCTGGTGCGCCCCACGGCCGAGTTGATGGGCGAATTCGGCAAGAAGACCCTGACCATCGAACTGGATGCGCCTCTGGCGGCGATCCCTGCCGATCTGGCCACCCGTGACCTGTCTCTGTCGGCCGACGGGCGGCAACTGGCCTTCGACTATGACACCCGGGCCGAGCGGACGGGCATCGCGCGGCTTTTGGGCGATCTGGCAGCGCGGGGGATCACCGTGCGCGACGTCTCGACCCGGCAATCCAGCCTTGAAGAAGTGTTCCTGTCCCTGGTTTCGGAGAATGCGGCATGACCGGCATCAACTGGCGCGGCGTGGGCGCGATCTTTCACCACGAGATGACGCGCTTTTTCCGCACGATCTGGCAATCGCTGGCCTCGCCCGTGCTGTCCACGGTGCTTTACTTCGTGGTCTTCGGCGCTGCCATCGGCGGACGGATCCAGTCGGTCGAGGGCGTGGAATACGGCGCCTTCATCGTGCCGGGCCTGATGATGCTGACCATCCTGCAGCAGGCCGTCAGCAATGCCAGCTTCGGCATCTATTTCCCCAAGTTCAGCGGCACGATCTATGAATACCTGGTCTCTCCTGTCGGCTGGATCGAGGTGACGCTTGGTTTCGTGGGCGCGGCGGCGGCCAAGGCCGTCCTGATCGCGCTGGTGATCCTGCTGACCAGCTTTGCCTTCGTCGGCGTCCATATCCTGCATCCGTTCTGGATGCTGGCCTTTTTGATCCTGTCGGCATTGGGCTTCAGCCTGCTGGGCTTCATCATCGGGCTGTGGGCCAAATCCTTCGAGCAGCTGCAGATCGTGCCGATGATGGTCATCATGCCGCTGGTCTTCCTGGGCGGGGCCTTTTACTCGGCCAGCATGCTGCCGCCCTTCTGGGAGGGCGTGGCCAAGCTGAACCCGGTCCTTTACCTGATCTCTGGCTTCCGCTGGTCGTTCTTTGGCCTGGCCGATGTGCCGGTGGGCGTGTCGCTGGTGGCCGTGGCCATCATGATCGTGATGTGCATGGCTGTGATCCGCTGGATCTTTGCCACCGGCTGGCGGCTGCGCGAATGAGACAGCCTCAGGGGCGGATGCTGTCGCAGATGCGGGTTTCCGGGTCCAGCCGCACATAATCGCGGGCCGAGATCACCTGCATCTGCATCGAGCGGTTCCATCCCCCGAACCACCGCTCGCGGATGCCGCCGCGATAGTACTGGCCCATGATCTGGTCCACATAAGGCGGGATGATCTGCGTGTTCGGGATGCGCGGCGCGTGAAAGCCGATCCGCGCGTTCGGCCCCAGGCAGGCATTCGGCAAGGTCGTCAGGATTGTGCAGGCCGACCGGCAATACCCGCGGATGCGCACCTGCCGCCCGGAATTGGCCAGATCCTGCCGCGTCTGGACCATCTGCAGCACGTTGCCGCCGCGGTTGTTCCACACGTCGATGAACTGGCCGTTCCGCTGGATGCCCTGCGGCTGCTGGGCCAGGGCGGGCGCGGTGGTCATCAGGGCGGCGATCAGGATCAGGGCAAGGCGATGCGTCAGGGTCATGGCCGCATCTGTGCCCGATTTGCGTGTCAGGGGAAATCACGTTCCGGCGACGTGCCATGGCTGGTCATTCCCGCATCCCTGTCGAACCCATGAGGGCCGGGCGGCGTTGGGTTCGCAACGCAAGGAGAGTCAGATGTTCCGCCTTCTCAAGTTTTTTGCCATCTTCAAAGTGATCCGCCAGCTGATGCGCCGCCGCTGAAGCGGTTCATCGCACGGCGGATCAGCCTTTTCCTGTAAGCGCGAATCGCTTATGTGCGGCGGATGCAACAGAACCCGCCCGACCTGCGCCCCGACCTTGCCCGCGCCCGCATTCCCGATGCCCATTCCGGGGAACGGCGCGATGGCCAGCCGACCATCGGCATGGTCAGCCTTGGCTGTCCCAAGGCGCTGGTCGACAGCGAACGCATCCTGACCCGCCTGCGGGCCGAAGGATATGCGATCAGTGCCGATTATCACGGCGCGGATGCGGTGGTGGTAAACACCTGCGGATTTCTGGACAGTGCCAAGGCCGAAAGCCTGGACGCCATTGGCGAGGCGCTGCGCGAGAACGGCCGCGTGATCGTTACCGGCTGCCTGGGGGCGGAACCCGACTATATCACCGGCACGCATCCCAAGGTGCTGGCCGTCACGGGGCCGCATCAATACGAGCAGGTTCTGGATGCGGTCCACAAGGCCGTGCCGCCGCAGCCCGATCCCTTCATCGACCTGCTGCCCGCCAGTGGCGTCAGTCTGACGCCGCGTCATTACAGCTATCTGAAGATCTCGGAAGGCTGCAATCACAAGTGCAAGTTCTGCATCATCCCGGACATGCGGGGCCGCCTGGTCAGCCGCCCGGCCCATGCGATCATGCGCGAGGCGGAAAAGCTGGTCGAGGCCGGGGTGAAGGAGTTGCTGGTCATCAGCCAGGACACCAGCGCCTATGGCGTGGATCGCAAATACGCCGAAGAGCGCGGCCATCGCGCCCATGTCACCGACCTCGCGCGCGATCTGGGCAGCCTGGGGGCTTGGGTGCGGCTGCACTATGTCTATCCCTATCCCCATGTGCGCGACCTGATCCCGCTGATGGCAGACGGGCTGGTGCTGCCCTATCTGGACATCCCTTTCCAGCACGCCCACCCGGACGTGCTGAAGCGCATGGCCCGTCCCGCGGCCGCTGCCAGGACGCTGGACGAGATCGCCGCATGGCGCGCCATCTGCCCCGAGATCACCCTGCGATCGACCTTCATCGTGGGCTATCCCGGAGAAACCGAAGCCGAGTTCCAGACCCTGCTGGACTGGCTGGACGAGGCGCAGCTGGACCGCGTCGGCGCCTTCCAGTACGAGAACGTCAAGGGCGCCCGCGCCAATGACCTGCCCGACCACGTCGCCCCCGAGGTCAAGCAGGAACGGTTCGAGCGGTTCATGCAGAAGGCTCAGGCCATCTCCGAGGCCAAGCTGGCGGCCAAGATCGGCACCCGCATCGAGGTGATCGTGGACGAGATCGACGAACAGGGCGCCACCTGCCGCACCAAGGCCGATGCGCCGGAAATCGACGGCAACCTGTTCATTGACGAAGGGTTCGACGCGTTGAAGCCCGGCGATATCGTGTCCGTGACGGTTGACGAGGCCGGCGAATACGACCTGTGGGGCCATCTTTGATCACCATCAGCCCGGCCTTCGATCCTGACGGCCCGCCGCGCAAGCCGGGCGCGCTGTGCATCGGGGCGCAGAAGGCCGGGACCAGCTGGCTGGCGCAGATGCTGGGCCAGCACCCGCAGGTCTGGATCCCGCCCTTCAAGGAAGTGCAGTATTTCAACCACCTGCACATCCCCGAACACCGCCGCTGGATCGCCTGGCATTACCGCAACAAGCCGCAGGAAATCCGCAACCGCCATGCGGCGCGCAAGGTCGACCTGCCCCCTGAACTGGACCAATATCTGACCGCCGTCACCAGTGGCAAGATGTTCCACAACCAGTGGTACAAGCGCGTCTTCGCCCCCGCGCCCGCGCATGCCATCCCGATGGACTTCACCCCGGAATATTCCGGCCTGCCGGAGGACGGCGTCCAGGCGGTCAGGGATTTCCTGCCCAAGGCCCGCGTCATCTATCTGATCCGTCACCCGGTCGACCGCGCCATCTCGCAGTTGCGCATGAACCTGCGCCGCGAAAAACGCATGCCCGAAACGGTGGACGACTGGCTGGCCGAGGTGTCCAACCCGGTGCTGGACGAACGCGGTGATTATGCGGCCTATCTGCCGCGTTGGCAGGCGCGCTATCCCGACATGCTGGTGATCCCGTTCGGGCTGATCGGCACCCAACCCGCCGCGGTCATGGACGCGGTCGAGGCGCATCTGGGGATCGGCCCCGGCCTTTATTCGAACCTGACCCAGAAGGTCTTCGCCAATCCCGCGGGCCTGATGCCCCCGCCCGAAGCCGTGACGGCGCTGGAAGCGCGGCTGGCCCCCCAGATCGACGCGCTGCGCGACATGCTGGGGCAGGATTTCGTGGACCAGATCCGCTGACCTTTCATCGGCACGTCCGATCGCTTACAAAACGGCAAATTACAGGAGATTCCGATGGCGTCCTATCAGTTCGTCTACCACATGGACGGTGTGTCCAAGACCTATCCCGGCGGCAAGAAAGTCTTCGAGAACATCCGCCTGAACTTCCTTCCCGGCGTCAAGATCGGCGTTGTGGGCGTCAACGGATCAGGTAAATCCAGCCTGATGCGCGTGATGGCCGGCATCGACAAGGACTTCACCGGCGAGGCCTGGGCCGCCAAGGGCGCGACCGTCGGTTACCTGCCGCAGGAACCGCAGCTGGACGAATCCCTGGACGTGCGCGGCAACGTGATGCTGGGCGTGGCGGCCAAGCAGGCCAAGCTGGATCGTTACAACGAGCTGGCGATGAACTATTCCGACGAGACCGCCGACGAGATGTCGGCGCTGCAGGACCAGATCGACGCGGAAAACCTGTGGGATCTGGACAGTCAGGTGGATATCGCGATGGAGGCCCTGCGCTGCCCGCCCGACGACGCGGACGTGACCACGCTGTCGGGGGGCGAGCGTCGTCGCGTGGCGCTGTGCAAGCTGCTGCTGGAAGCGCCCGACATGCTGCTGTTGGACGAACCGACCAACCACCTGGACGCGGAAACCATCGCCTGGCTGCAAAAGCACCTGATCGAGTACAAGGGCACGATCCTGACCGTGACCCATGACCGCTATTTCCTGGACGACATCACCAGCTGGATCCTGGAGCTGGAGCGCGGCCGCGGCCTGCCGCACGAGGGGAACTATTCCTCGTGGCTGGATGCCAAGGCCAAGCGCGTCGCGCAGGAGGCGCGTGAGGACAAGTCCAAGCAGAAGGTCCTGGAAAAGGAACTCGAATGGATCCGCGCCGGTGCCAAGGCCCGTCAGGCCAAGCAGAAGGCCCGGATCAATGCCTACAACGAGATGGCCAACAAGACCGAAAAGGAACGCATTGCCAACGCCCAGATCATCATCCCCAACGGCGAACGCCTTGGCGGCAAGGTGATCGAGGTCACCGGCCTGAAAAAGGCCATGGGCGACAAGCTGCTGATCGAGAACCTGGATTTCACCATCCCCCCCGGCGGTATCGTCGGCGTGATCGGCCCGAACGGTGCGGGCAAGTCCACCCTGTTCCGCATGCTGACCGGCAACGAGCAGCCCGACGAAGGCACCATCACCCTGGGCGATACGGTCCAGCTGTCCTATGTGGACCAGTCGCGCGACGCGCTGGCTGACGGCAAGACCGTGTGGGAGGAAATCAGCGGCGGAGCTGAGCTGATCGCCCTGGGCGATGCGACGATGAACAGCCGTGCTTATTGCAGTGCGTTCAACTTCAAGGGCAGCGACCAGCAGAAGAAGGTGGGCCAGCTGTCGGGCGGGGAACGCAACCGCGTCCACATGGCGAAACTGCTGAAGTCGGGCGGCAACGTCCTGCTGCTGGACGAACCGACCAACGACCTGGATGTCGAGACCCTGCAGGCGCTGGAGGCGGCGCTGGACGATTTCGCCGGCTGCGCGGTGATCATCAGCCACGACCGCTTCTTCCTGGACCGGCTGTGCACGCATATCCTGGCCTTCGAGGGTGATGCCCATGTCGAATGGTTCGAAGGCAACTTCGAAGCCTACGAGCAGGACAAGATCCGCCGCCTGGGTCCCGATGCAGTCGAGCCGAAGCGCGTAAAGTACAAGAAGTTCACGCGCTGACGGCCAAGGGCCGCTCGGTCAGGCTTTATCTGGCCGAGGGCGCGGCCACCGGCATCCTGACGGCCGAGATCATCAACTGGACGGGGCAGGTTCTGGCGGCGCCCCGCACCCGCTTGGATGTGGTACTGCGCCGCCCCGAAATGAACCGCACCGGTGTGTATCTGCTGGTCGGAACCAGCACCGGGAGCGACCTTCCTGCGGTTCATGCCGGCGAGGGCGAGGCCATCGGCGAACGTATTCGCAGCCATGGCCGCGACGATGACAGGGACTATTGGGATCGCGTCATCGCGATCACCAGCAAGGACCTGAACCTGACCAAGGCCCATGTCCGCTATCTGGAGTCCCGGCTCATCACGCTGCTGAAGGACGCCCGTAAAAGCAACGTGATGAACCGGACTGATCCCGGCTTCGAACGCCTGCCAGAGGCGGACGTGGCGGATATGGAAACCTTCATCGAAGAGATCCAACTGATCCTACCGGTCATCGGCATCGACCAGTTGCGCCGTCCGCAGACGATGGTTCCGGCTGCCGACGTTGCGGCACTATGGTACCCTTCGCCTTGTGTTCCCGACCGCGCGGCAGAGCCGCCCTGCCGATCCGAAGCCGAGATGCAGGCTCCAGGGCCTCAGGCGCCAGTGCTATTTTCTTTAGTGCATGAGGCAAAAGGTATCCGCGCCACAGCCGTCGAGACGGAAGGCGAGTTCGTTATTCCTGCAAGCGGAACGGGCAGCCTGACCGCCGCACCCTCCTTCCCCGATCGCATCCGCGTTCTGCGAGACCAAGCGCTTGAGGCAGGTGCTGCGACTGCTCTGGACGACGGCACCTTTCGTCTTGCTCAGGACCTCGCCTTCAAAAGCCCCAGTGCTGCCGCAGTCTTTCTTTTTGGCACCAGTCGCAACGGGCGCACGGATTGGTTGGTCGGAGACACGGGCCAGACCTATGGCGCCTTCAAGGGTGCGCAATTGAATTGAGCACGCTCTGGCTCCGGCAGGCGCTCCAGGCATGAAGAAGGGCGGCCTCTCGGGGCCGCCCTCTGGTTTTGCTGTTCCTGATGGATCAGAACCGGAACGAGGCGCGCAGTTGCACCATGTCGCTGTCCAGGTCGAGGTTGTCGACATCGGCGACATCGCTGAAATCCTGGCGAGTGTATTCCGCGCCCAGGGTAAAGCGCTCGGTCACCTTGAAGTCGGCACCGATGCCATAGGTGACGGCAGTTTCCGACAGGTCGAGGTCGCCGCCCAGATCGGCCTTCACGCGGGCGGCGCCCAGGCTGACATAGGGCAGGAAGCGGCCGGCGTCGTAACCGGCGCGGGCGCGCAGGCGCAGCATGTCGCCCTTGTCGTCCACGTTGTCGATGTCCAGGCGGTTGTAGTCCAGATCGCCGCCCAGCACGAAGCGGCCGAAGTCACGGTTGTAGCCCGCGTGGATGCCATAGGCATCGAAGTCCTCGCTGACCTCGCCGCCGGTCAGCGACAGGTCGCCGCTGCCCTGGCCGTACTGCAGACCGGCATAAAAGCCGGACCAGTCCGAGGCCGGGGTGACAGGGGCGACGACGGGCGCGGGTGCGGGCTCGACGACCGGGGCAACATAACCACCGGCATGGGCGGCCCCAGTGGCCAGAACGGCGGCGATGGCAGCGGCAGCAAGTTTCATCTTGGGTCTCCAATTCTCATGGTGCCGCAGACGTAAGGCCGCGGCCTTGCTGGGGAAAGGCGGCAGGCCGATCTGGCCCGACGCACGTGTCGGCCGCGCAACCACGACAGCGTGACGGCGCGTGAACGAGAATGGTCAAGGCACCAGCAACGGCCAGCGGGGACGCGGCGGGCGCCGGGGCGCGCCGCTCACGCGGCGGCCGAAGCAGGTCAGGCCTCCCGGTCGGGATGATGTAAATCGTCGCATCCCGGCGCGGTGGCGGCAGGTGCGGGAACAATCTTTGGTGGTGGCGGTCCCGGCCGTTCCGCATCAGCGGCCTTTCCGGTGCAGCACCTGCCCGGTGCAGGTCTTTGCCATGGCTTTCGGGCAGGCGCGGGTGCCCGTGGCCACCGTGGCTTCCGTGGCGGCGGGGGCGGCCGCAACGGGCGCACGCGCCCCGGGCACGGAAGCAGTGGCGGGGGTACCGGACGGCGGTGTCTGTGCCAGGCCAACGGATGCCACAAGGCAGCCCGAGACCAGCGTGGTCACGATCAGGCGAAACATGGCGTATCCCTTCTGTGGATATCCCAGCATGCGCCCGAATCGGCTATTTTCCAATGATTTTCAGCGCACCTTGCCGGTGAAGCCGGGCGGTCGGCGGGCGATCCATGACCAGAAGCGTGCCAGTTCCGGATGCTCGCGCAGCGCCTCGACCGTGTGATAGTTGCGGGCAAGCTCGGCTTCGCGAAGAGTCTTGTGGATGGTCTTGTGGCAGATGTGGTGCAGCAGCACCGTTTCTCCATGCTTGCCGCCCTTCAGTTTGGGGACCAGGTGATGGCGGCTTTGCGGGACATCCGGCGGGATCGGGCGCAGGCACAGCGGGCAGACAGGGTCTGACGCCAACGTGACCGGCTCGGGACTGTATCTTGGTTTACGCATGCGATCCGCCCGCGTTAGCTCGGGGACGATCAGACCCCAGCCGCCGCGAAAGGACAAGCCATGCCGACCCGACGTCTTTTTCTGGCCTCTGCCGGCGCCCTCGTGGCGTTGCCCGCGCTGGGGCAGGAGCGGGCGAATCCGATGCCCGAAGATCTGCGCCGTGCGCTGGAACGCGACCCGACGGCGCCGGTGCTGGGCAACCCGCAGGGCAACATCACCCTGACCGAGTTCTTCGACTATAACTGCCCCCATTGCCGCACCATGCTGCCCATGATCCAGCAGCTGGTCAGCAGCGACCCGCAGCTGCGCGTCGTTTACCGCGAATGGCCGATCTTTGGGGAAGGTTCGGAATTCGCGGCCCGGGCGTCGCTGGCCTCGCTCTCGACCGGCAACTACTGGCGCTTTCACGCGGGCCTCCTGGGCATGCGCGACCGGGCGCAAGAGGCCAGTGTGATGCGTATCGCACGGCAGGTCGGGCTGGACGAGGCGCGCCTGCGCCGCGACATGGAGGGCGAGCCGGTCGAGCGCCACATCTCGATGAGTCACCTGATGGCCGAACACATGGGCCTGGTCGGCACCCCGACCTTTATCTGCGGCGACGAGGCGGCCTTTGGCGCGCTGACGCTGGCCGAGTTGCGCGAACTGGTCGCACGCGGGCGCCAGACGATGGGCGTCTAGTCCCGCACGCCCCAAGCGGCATCCTGCATCTCTCGCAGGCGGCTGGCGGTGCGTTCGAATTCGAAGCTGCCTTCGCCCTCGTTGTACAACTGTTCCGGCTGGTCGGCGGCGCTGGCGATCAGGCGGACCTTGGCCTCGTAAAGCGCATCGATCAGCGTGACGAAGCGCCGGGCCTCGTTGTAGTTCGAGGCGGACAGCCGCGGCACCCCGTCGATCAGCAGCACATCCACCGCGCGCGCCACGGCCAGATAATCCGCTGCTCCCAGGGGACGGCCGCACAGGTCCCAGAAGGAGGACCGCGCCACCCGATCCGCACAGGCGGAGAGCTCGACCTGGCGGCCCTTGACCTCGATCATGCAGGATGCGGGTGCTGCGCCATCGGTCAGCCTGTCCCATCTGTCATCCAGCGCCGCTTTTGCGGCCGCATCGGCAGGGGCGAACCAGACCTGGCTGCCAGTGCGGTTCTGGCGATAATCGGTCTGGCTGTCCAGGCAGACGACCTCCATCCGCTGTCGGATCAGCGCGATGAAGGGCAGGAACAACTGGCGGTTCAGCCCGTGCTTGTACAGGTCCTCGGGTTCGCGGTTCGAGGTGGTGACGACAACCACTCCTTGATCGAACAGCACCTGGAACAGTCGTCCCACGATCATCGCATCGGCGATGTCGGTGATCTGCATCTCGTCAAAGCACAAGAGGCGGGTCTGCCGGGCCACGCCTTCGGCCACGGGGCGCACGGTGTCCTGTTCGCCGCGCTTGCGGGCCTCGTTCAGCCCGGCCTGGATCTCCTGCATGAATTCGTGGAAATGGACGCGACGGCAGGGAATGTCACCCGCGACCTCGGCCATCAGGTCCATCAGCATCGACTTGCCGCGCCCGACCCCGCCCCACAGGTAAAGCCCCCGCGCCCCCGGCGCAGGCTCGGGGTTGCCGACACCCAGAAAGGCCCGCCAGGCGGATCGTTTCGGTGGCGGGGTGGCCTCCATGTCGGCCAGCACGCGGTCCATGTGGGGCAGCACGGCCTCTTGTGCGGGATCGGGGCGCAGGACGCCCGATGCCACGCGTTGCCGGTAAAGATCGCTGACCCTGCCCATGCCTTGGCCTTTCCTTGACCGCCGACCCCTGCCACAGGGGCCCCGCCTGCCGCAAGGGGCCATCGCCTTGACCCGGCGGACGGCCCCGTGCCACCCCAAAGCGCGCCCCAATGCCCGAGGTTCCCATGCCGGCCACCCCTGACCATCTTGCCGGACTGCCGGTCCTGTTCGTGATGGCGGCCCTGCCCGAATACGGGCCCGCCCTGCAGTCGCGCATCACGCCCCTGATCACGGGCATCGGTCCCGTCGAGGCCGCCGTCCAGCTGACAGCGGCATTGGCCACGATGGACGTGCAGCCGCGCCTGATCGTGTCCCTGGGTTCGGCCGGGTCCGCACGGCTGGTCCAGACCGAGATCTATCAGGCGGGCGCGGTCGCTTATCGCGATATGGATGCCTCGGCCCTGGGCTTTCCCCGGGGTTGCACGCCGCTGCTGGACCTGCCGCGCGTGATCGCGATGTCGCACCGCATCCCCGGCCTACCGGTGGCCACCCTGTCCACGGGCGCCAATATCGTCAGCGGTGCGGCCTATGCCGGCATCGAGGAGGACATGGTCGACATGGAGACCTTTGCCCATCTGCGCGTGGCGCAGCATTTCGGCCTGCCGCTGATCGGGCTGCGCGGCATCTCGGACGGGGTCGAGGAGCTGCGTGGCCTGTCCGACTGGACGCAGTACCTTCAGGTGATCGACGGCAAGCTGGCAGCGGCCGTGGATCTGCTGGAGCAGGCGCTGGACTGCGGCACGATCCGGCCGTGACACCCCGTCGGCTTGTCCTTGGGCCCTCCGCAGCCTAAACCGGAACGCGGTAAAACATCACGGTCAGGCTGGCATGGCACGCGGCGCTAAAATTCTGGAAGACCGGCCGACAAGCCGGCGCGTGGGTGCGCTGGGTGCGCTCTGGCCCTTTGTGCGGCCTTATCGCGGGCAGGTCGTGCTGGCGTTGCTGGCGCTGGTCGCCACATCGGCCATCAGCCTGATCCTGCCGCTGGCCGCGCGCCGCGTGGTCGACAATTTCGACGACGGCGCAGGCTTGCTGGACGAATATTTCTCTGCGGGCCTGATCATCGTGGTGGGCCTGGCCCTGGGTACGGCCCTGCGCTATTTCTTCGTCACGCGGCTGGGCGAACGTGTCGTGGCGGACATCCGCAAGGCCGTCTATGCCCGCGTCATCACCCTTTCGCCCGCCTTTTTCGAGCGCGTGATGACTGGCGAGATCCTGTCGCGCATCACCACCGACACGACGCTGATCCAGTCGGTCGTGGGCTCGTCCCTGTCGATCGCGCTGCGCAACATGCTGATCCTGGCGGGCGGCATGGCCATGCTGGCCTGGACCTCGGTCAAGCTGACCGGGCTGGTCCTGCTGATCGTGCCGGCGATCCTGATCCCGATCATCTTGCTGGGGCGCCGCCTGCGCGGCTTGTCGCGCCAGAACCAGGACTGGATCGCGGCATCCTCGGGCACCGCCTCGGAAACCCTTCTGGCGGCGCAAACGGTGCAGGCCTATACGGCCGAGGCGCGCAGCATCAGTCGCTTCGACAGCGTGACCGACCGGTCCTATGACGTGGCGCTGGCGCGCATCACCACCCGCGCGGTCATGACCGCCATCGTGATCTTCCTGATCTTTGCCGGGGTGATCGGCGTCCTGTGGATCGGTGCGCGCGACGTGCGCGAGGGCGCGATGACCGCAGGCCAGCTGGTGCAGTTCGTGATCTATGCGATCCTCGTCGCGGGCTCGACCGGGGCCCTGTCGGAAATCTGGGGCGAGTTGCAGCGCGCGGCCGGCGCAACCGAGCGGCTGGCCGAACTGCTGTCGGCCGAGGACGAGCTGACGGACCCGGCGCAGCCCTGCGCCCTGCCGCAGCCCTTGCGGGGCCAGATCGCGCTGGAGGGCGTCAGCTTCCGCTTTCCCACCCGTCCCGATGCGCCGGCGCTGGACAACATCGACCTGACCATCCGTCCCGGCGAAACGGTGGCCCTGGTGGGCCCCTCGGGCGCGGGCAAGACAACCGTGATCCAGCTGATCCAGCGGTTCTGGGACCCGCGGCAGGGGCGCGTCACGCTGGACGGCATCGACCTGCGCGACCTGGCGCGGGTCGATCTGCGCAGCCAGATCGCGCTGGTCCCGCAGGACCCGGTGATCTTTGCCGCCTCGGCTGCGGACAATATCCGCCTTGGCCGACCGACGGCCAGCGATGCCGAGGTGCAGGCCGCGGCCCGTGCCGCCCATGCGCATGATTTCATCGCGGCACTGCCGCAAGGTTACGACACGGCCCTGGGCGAACGCGGCGTGATGCTGTCGGGAGGCCAGCGCCAGCGCGTGGCCATCGCCCGCGCCATCCTGCGCGACGCGCCGATCCTGTTGCTGGACGAGGCCACCAGTGCCTTGGACGCGGAATCCGAATCGCTGGTACAGGCCGCCGTCAGCCGCCTGGCCGAGGGCCGCACGACGATTGTGGTGGCCCACAGGCTGGCAACGGTCAAGAAGGCGGACCGAATCGTCGTGCTGGACCAGGGCCGGATCGTCGCCGAAGGCACCCACGAGGCGCTGGTGGCCCAAGGCGGCCTTTATGCGCGCCTGGCCCGCATGCAGTTCACCGATGGCCCCGAAGCTCAAGCCGAGTCTGGCACAGGCCAGGCGCGGTTTCTGGCCGGGTAGGCGTCATGAATCCCTCTGCACGCAATATCAGCCGCAGGGGAGGGGCGATCCGCTGCACGCGGGCAGGGCAGAACAGCGGGAAGATCAGCGGCGGGCGGCGTAGACGGCCGCCCAGTAGACGGTCTTGCCGTCCGGACCCACGGCCTGGCCCACACCGTAATCGGTGACCTGCGGCAGCAGGATGTTGTGAAGATGGCCCTGCGAGCGGTTCCACTCTTGCAGGACGCGGGGCAGGGTGAAGGGGCCCGCCGCGATATTCTCGGCCGTGATCCGAGGTTTGTATCCCGCCGCCTTGACCCGGTCCGAGGGGCCCGAGGTTGAACTGCCCAGATGGGTCATGCGTCCGCGGCTGGCCATGTCGCAGGCATGGGCGGCGGCAACCTGCGCAAGTTGCATGTCGGGACGAACAGGCGGCAGTCCGGCACGGCGCCGGACCTCGTTCGTTGCTGCGGCTCCGGCCGCATTCTGATCGGCAACTGCGGGAAAGCAGGATGCCTTTCCCGGCGCACCGACCTGCACCGCATAAGGGTCGATGCCCCTGACGCGCTCGGTCGCGGCCACGTCGCCGGACGACAGGATCGAAGCAAACATCGCAACGGGAACAACGAGGGATTTCACGAAAGCCATTTGCAGCCTCCTTGGGTCAATGGCGCAGCCCGGTCCCACGGTTCGGCGGACAACCTCGGGCAGGCCAAGGTCTAAGGGAAAAAAGTTTCCGGAAGCTTAATGGTCCAGCGGTCCGGGCCGTGGCCTCCGCCCTGCCTGCGGGCGCCGGGGTGCGGCGGATCGTCCCGTGCCTGCCTCAGGCCGGCCAAGACGAGGAAAGGCGCCCTGGTGCGGCATGACGCGGCGTTTTTGAAGGGCCGCCCGGGCCAAACCCTTGCCGATAAGCCCGAATTCGGACCATCCTGCGGCGCAGGGGAGGGGCCGTTCATGCCGGCCCGAGAAGGAGGGACAGGATGGGCAAGTTCAGCACCTATGAGGACCGCGACCGGGTCGAGCGCGAAGCGGCCTATGATAGCCGGGACCTGCCGGTGACGATCTACGAGTTCCTGTCACGCACGGCCGAGACATTCCCCGACCGGCCCGCCGTCTCGTTCCAGCTGTTGTCGGGTCCGCGCGCGCCCTGCACCACGCTGACTTGGCGCGACCTGCTGGAACGGGTGACGGAAACCGCCAACCTGTTCCGCAGCCTGGGCGTCGGGCCCACCGACACCGTCGCCTATCTGCTGCCCAACAGCATCGAGACGCCCGTTGTCCTGCTGGCGGGGGCGACGGCAGGGATCGTGAACCCGATCAACCCGCTGCAGGATGCCCAGCAGATTGCCGGCATCCTGCGCGAAACGAGGGCCAAGGTGCTGGTCACGCTGCGGTCCTTTCCCAAGACCGACGTGGCCCAAAAGGCGGCCGAAGCGGTGGCGCAGGCCCCGGGCGTGACCCATGTCGTCCAGATCGACCTGAGCCGCCACCTGCGGGGCTTCAAGCGCTGGATCGTGCCGCTGATCCGGCCCAGGGTGAAAATCCGGCACAAGGCCAGGATTCTGGATTTCGAAGCGTCCGCCAGCGGCCACAACCACACCCGTTTGGAATTCGACGATCCCCGGCAGGACCGCGTCGCGGCCTATTTTCACACGGGCGGCACGACCGGCACGCCCAAGGTGGCGCAGCACAAGTATTCCGGCATGATCTACAACGGCTGGCTGGGGGGCACGCTGCTGTTCGACGAAACCGACGTGCTGATGTGCCCCCTGCCGATGTTCCACGTCTT
>VGDE01000022.1 GCA_016869875.1 Alphaproteobacteria bacterium | reverse complement strand
ATCGATCAGGATTTTGCGCATCTTCTGGCCTCGTGGTTCAACCGTGGCTTTCTGGAAATGCGCCGCATCGACTGGAACGCGCCGGCTGCCATCCTGGAGCGGATCATGGCCTATGAAAGCGTCCACAAGATGCAGGGCTGGCCCGACCTCAAGCGCCGCCTGGCCGACAGCGACCGCCGCCTTTACGCCTTTTTCCACCCCGCCACCGGGGACGAGCCGCTGATCTTTGTCGAGGTGGCGCTGACCCAGGGTATTCCCGACGCGATCGGCCCGATCCTGAACGCACCCGAAAGCCGCGACCCGGCGCCAGCGGACACGGCGGTCTTTTATTCGATCAACAACAGCCTGGCGGGGCTGAAGGGCGTATCGTTCGGCAATTTCCTGATCAAGCAGGTGGTGGCGGTGCTGTCGCAGGAACTGCCCGACCTGAACTGCTTTGTGACGCTGTCGCCGGTGCCGGGCTTTTCCCGATGGCTGGCAGCCCAGGAGGAGCCCCGCGCCCTTGCCTTGTCCGAGGCGCTTGTCCGCGGAGACTGGCAGACGGACGAGGCCGAGGCGGCACGCCTGCACCCCGAGGTCGAGACCTTTGCCGCCCGCTACATCGTCGCCGAAAAGGGCCGGGGTGGGCAACCGGCCGATCCGGTCGCCCGCTTTCACCTGGGCAATGGCGCCAGTGCGCAGCGCCTGAACTGGCCGGCCGATTTCGCGCCCCAGGCGGTCAAGGCCGCCCACGGGCTGATGATCAACTATCTTTACGAGCTGGACCGGATCGAATCCCGGCACGAGGCTTTCGTGCGCGACGGCACCGTGGCCCATGGGCCGCAACTGGCCGACGCGCTGACACGTCAAGGGTAAGGGAGGACCCCCATGCAGACCATCCACGAACAATTCGTCCAGACCGCAGAGGTGATGCAGGGCAAGACCCTGTTCGAGCGTCCGGGGCAGGCGGACATCAGCTTTCTGCAGATGCGCGAAACAGTCGAGCGTCTGGCCGGCGCGTTGACAGCGCTTGGCGTCAGCCCCGGCGACCGCGTGGCCGTGCAGGTCGAAAAGTCACCCGAAGCCATCGCGCTTTATCTGGCGACGCTGCAGGTTGGCGGGATCTTCCTGCCGCTGAACACGGCCTATACCGGAGCCGAAATCGACTATTTCATCGGCGATGCCGCGCCGCGCCTGTTTGTCTGCGACCCTGCGCAGGCCGAGGCGCATTCCCATCGCGCAGGCGATGCGCTGGCGGTCGAGACACTTGGCGCGCAGGCCGAAGGTTCGCTGATGGCACGGGCGGCCGAGGCCACCCCGCGCGAGGATCGGCACCCTTGCGGGCCGGATGACCGCGCGGCGATCCTTTACACATCCGGCACCACGGGCCGGTCCAAGGGGGCGGTCCTGACGCACGGCAACCTGGCCTCGAATACCGAGGCGCTGCTGGACTGCTGGCGTTTCACCGCCGAGGACCGGCTGATCCACGCCTTGCCGATCTTTCACACTCACGGCCTGTTCGTGGCCGCCAACATGGCGCTGGTGGCCGGATCGACGATGATCTTTCTGACCAAGTTCGATGCCGAACAGGCGATCGACCTGATGGAGCGGGCGACAGTCCTGATGGGCGTGCCGACCTTTTACACCCGCCTAATGAAGTCGGAACGCCTGAGCCGTGAAACGACAGGCGGCATGCGGCTGTTCGTGTCGGGCTCGGCCCCGCTGCTGGCCGAGGATCACCGCGCCTTCACCGACCGTACCGGCCACAAGATCCTGGAGCGTTACGGCATGACCGAAACCTGCATGATCGCCTCGAATCTTTATGAAGGAGATCGGATCGCGGGTGCGGTGGGCATGGCATTGCCGGGCATCAGCATCCGCATCACCGACCGCGAGACCGGCGCCGAACTGCCGCAGTGCGAGATCGGCCTGATCGAGGTCAAGGGCCCGAACGTCTTTGAAGGTTATTGGAACATGCCTGAAAAGACCGCGGCCGAGTTCCGTCCGGACGGGTTCTTCATCACCGGCGACCTGGGGATGATCGGCGAGGACGGCTACCTCCGCATCGTGGGGCGCGACAAGGACCTGGTGATCTCGGGCGGCTACAACGTCTATCCGAAAGAGGTAGAGGAGGCGATCGACGCGCTGCCGGGCGTTCTGGAAAGCGCGGTGATCGGCCTGCCGCATCCCGACTTGGGCGAGGCGGTGACGGCCGTTGTCGTTCCGAAAGGCGACGGACTGGAGGCTGACAGCATCCGGGCCGCGCTGGAAGGAACGCTTGCCCGCTTCAAGCAGCCCAAGCGCGTGATCCTGGCAGAAGCCTTGCCCCGCAACGTGATGGGCAAGGTCCAGAAGGCCGAGCTGCGCAAGACCCATGCCGATCTTTATGCCAAGACCATGGCCTGACAACTGACCGCCCGGCTGCGTCGGAGGAGGGCGCGCCGGGATTGCTGGTCCAAACAAGGGAGGAACAACATGATCATTTACGGAGTCGCGGCCCTGGCCGCCTGCCATCTGGCGGGCGTGATCCTGGGCGACCTGCTGGGCATCATCCTGGGGGTCGAATCCAATGTCGGCGGCGTGGGCTTTGCGATGCTGCTGCTGATCTTTGCCACCGACTGGATGCGCCGCACCGGCCGCCTGCCGCCCGTGTCCGAGCAGGGCATCCTGTTCTGGAGCGCGATGTACATCCCCATCGTGGTCGCAATGGCCGCGCAGCAGAACGTGGTCGCGGCATTGGCAGGGGGGCCTGTCGCGATCCTGGTCGGGCTGGCCGCCACGGTGGCCTGCTGGGCGCTGGTTCCAGTGGTCGCCCGCATCGGCGGGCAGGACGCGCCGCTGCCACCCCTTGTGGCGCAGGAGGGCTGAGCGGATGCAGATGATCCTGGATCTTCTGGCCAAGAACGGCCTGGTCTTTGCCTTTGTCACGATCGGGGTGGTGATGTGGATCTCGTACCAGCTGTCGGACCGGCTGACGGCGGGGCGGCTGCATGGGTCGGCCGTGGCCATCATCATCGGGCTGCTGCTGGCCTGGATCGGCGGCACGATGACCGGCGGCTCCAAGGGGCTGGCGGACGTGCCGCTGTTTGCGGGCATCGGCCTGATGGGAGGCGCGATGCTGCGCGATCTGGCCATCGTCTCGACCGCCTATGGCGTCGACATCCGCGAGATCCGCAAGGCGGGTGTGGCGGGTGCGGCCGCCCTTGCCTTGGGCATCGTGGTGTCCTTCGTCGTCGGTGCCGTGATCGCCGCCGCCTTCGGCTATACCGACGCGGTCAGCATGGCAACGATCGGCGGAGGCGCGGCGACCTATATCGTCGGTCCCGTGACCGGCACCGCCCTTGGCGCCAGTTCCGACGTGATCGCGCTGTCGGTCGCGGCCGGGCTGCTGAAGGCGGTGCTGGTCATGATCGGGACCCCACTTGTCGCGCCGCTGATCGGGCTGAACAATCCGAAGTCGGCCATGGCATATGGCGGGTTGATGGGAACGACCAGCGGTGTCGCAGGCGGACTGGCCGCCACCGACAAGAGGCTGGTCCCCTATGGGGCGATGACGGCCACCTTCTACACGGGGCTTGGCTGCCTTCTGGGGCCGTCGGTGCTGTACCTGGCGCTGCTGGCCGTGACGGGCGGCTGAGGCCAGCGACCCTGTATACCCCCGTCCGCGTAAGGCCCGGGCGTTTCCGGACGGGAGAAGCGGCAGGTGCGGGCAGGCGCGGCCGTCCGTCGGTCGCGGACCCGCGACCTCAGCCGCGTTCTCAAGCCCAAGGACCGGCGCAAGCTGTCACAGCCCTGGGTCGCAACTTCAGGCACCTGCGACAGTGTTTGGGCGAACATACGGAGCCAGCCGACGGGCCACCCCGGTCATGAATCGCACAAGGGGCAGGATCAGCGCCCGCACCTGCGCGGCCAGGCGGCCAGGCTGCGGGACGTCATCCGACAGGAGCTGGATTGTGTCGCGATCCGGCGGCAGTCGTTGACGATGCCTTGCATCCCGGCGCCGCCTCCGATCAACCTTCAGCCTGAAGGGAGCGTCCACCATGTCATCCTCCGGTCCACCACTTGCCTCGGCCTCGGCCGCCAGCCTCCGGGGAGGCTTTCTTGCGGCGATCTTCCTGATGGCGACCTCGGCCATCGGTCCGGGCTTCATCACGCAGACGGCCAGCTTCACCGCCCGCATGGGTTCGGCCTTTGCCTTCGCGATCCTGGCCTCGATCCTGATCGACTTCGTGGTGCAGCTGAACATCTGGCGCATCACGGCCCTGACCGGGCGGCGCGCGTCGGAAACCGCGAATGCGGCCATTCCAGGCGCGGGCTATCTGCTGACCTTTCTGGTGGTCATCGGCGGGCTGGCCTTCAACGTGGGCAACATCGCGGGCGGGGGCCTGGGATTGAACGCCATGATGGGGCTGGACCCCCGGATCGGCGGAACAATCACCGCCGCCCTGGCCATAGGCATCTTTCTGTCGCAACGGGCCGGCGTGCTGCTGGACCGCATGATCATCGGGCTGGGCATCGTCATGATCGTGCTGACGGTCTTTGTGGCCACCCAATCCAATCCGCCCGTGGGCGACGCGCTGCGTCAGTCCGTCTTTCCCGACTTCATCGACTTTGCCGCGATCACCACCATCGTGGGCGGCACGGTCGGTGGTTACATCACCTATTCGGGGGCGCACCGGCTGCTGGACAAGGGGCTGACGGGCCCCCGGAACCTGCGCGCCGTGACGCGCGCCGCACTGACCGGCATTGCCGTGACCGGGGTCATGCGCTTCATCCTGTTCCTGGCCATCCTGGGGGTCGTCGCCTCGGGCGTGACGCTGGATCTGTCCAGCCAGGGCGCGAACCCGGCCGCGCAGGCCTTCCAGGCGGCGGCGGGTCAATGGGGCATGCGGGTCTTTGGCGTGGTGCTGTGGGCGGCGGCGCTGACTTCGGTCATCGGGGCGGCCTATACCTCGGTCAGCTTTCTTGACGTCCTGGGCATCCGTCACGACAAGGGTCGTAGCCGTGCAACGGTGGCGTTCATCGCCTTTTCGCTGGCGATCTTTCTGACGCTCGGGGCCGCGCCTGCGGCCATTCTGGTCTTTGTCGGCGGCTTCAATGGGCTGATCCTGCCGATCGGCCTGACGATCTTTACCTGGATCGGCTTTGCGCGGTCGGACCTGATGGGCGGGCACCGCTACAACCGCGTGCTTCTGGGGCTGGGGGCGGTGGTCTGCGCGTTGACCTGGTACATGGGCGCGCGATCAGTCGGCACCATCTTTGCCTTTCTTGGACAATAAGGAGATCCGATGCAGATCGACCTGAACAGCGACCTGGGCGAGGGTTATGGCGCCTGGCGCATGGGAGATGACGCGGCCATGCTGGACATCGTCAGCTCCGCCAACGTGGCCTGCGGCTTTCACGCCGGCGATCCAAGGGGGCTGCTGGAAACCCTGCAACAGGCGGCGCGGCGGGGCGTGGCCGTGGGGGCGCATGTCAGCTATCCCGACCGCGTGGGATTTGGCCGCCGCCCGATGGATGTCGCAGCCCAGGAACTGACCGCCGACGTCATCTATCAGATCGGCGCGCTGCAGGGGCTGGCGCGGGCGGCGGGAACAAGGGTGACCTATGTCAAGCCGCATGGTGCGCTTTACAACACCATCGCAGAGGATGCCCGCCAGGGTGACGCCGTGATTGCGGGCATTGTCGCGGTCGATCCCGCGCTGGTGCTGATGGGGCTGGCCGGTGCGCCGATCCTGGATCGTGCCCGCGCGGCCGGCTTGCGTGTCGTGGCCGAGGCCTTTGCCGATCGGGCTTATACGCCCTCGGGGGCGCTGGTGTCGCGCCGTCTGCCGGGGGCCGTGCTGCATGACCCTGACCTGGTGGCGGACCGGATGGTGCGGCTGGCGGCCGAGGGCGTGATCGAGGCCGCGGATGGCAGCACGCTGCAGCTGCAGGCCGACAGCATCTGCGTGCATGGCGACAGCCCCGGCGCGGTGCAGATGGCGGCGCGTACGCGACAGGCGCTGCGGGACAGGAGAATCGCGATTGTCCCCTTTGCCCCATGATGCGGTTCCTGCCTGTCAGCCCCCGCTGCCTGCTGATCGAGCTGCGCGATCTTGAGGCGACACTGGCGCTGTTCGACGCGCTGGCCGATGATCCCGTGGCGGGCGTGTCCGAAACCGTCCCTGCGGCCCGGACGCTGATGATCCGCACCGCGCCGGGTGTGTCCGCAGACAGGGATCTGGCGCTGGCGATCCTGAACCGGCAGCCCCCGCCGGGCACACGGCCCGCATCGCGCGCGGTCGAGACGGTCGAGCTGCCGGTGACCTATGACGGACAGGACCTCGACGACGTGGCGCGCCACATGGACCTGACGGTGGCCGAAGTCGCGGCGGCGCATCAGGCGGTGACTTGGCAGGTCGCCTTTTGCGGCTTTGCCCCCGGCTTTGCCTACATGACCTGCGAGGACGCGCGGTTCGACCTGCCGCGCAGGCCCGCGCCCCGGACCAGGATTCCGGCGGGTTCGGTCGCGCTGGCCGGGCGGTTCTGCGGCATCTATCCGCAGGAAACGCCGGGCGGCTGGCAACTGATCGGGCACACCCGCGTGCCGATGTGGGACCTGTCGCGCGACCCGCCGGCGCTGCTGCGTCCCGGCGCCAGGGTGCACTTCGCAAAGGGAGGCGGGGCCGTTCATCCGGTCGCGGTCGTTCCCCGGTCACCCGCACGGGGACTGCGGGTGCTGGCGTCCGCCTTTCCGATCCTGCTGCAGGATCGCGGACGAAGCGGGCAGGCAGGGCAGGGGGTTTCGGCCTCGGGCGCGCTGGACCAGGGAGCGCTGAGCCGTGCGAACCGGGCGGTCGGGAACCCGGCAGGCGCGGCCGCGATGGAGATCACGCTTGGGCCGACCCGGCTGCTGGCCGAGGTGCCGCTGACGCTGGCCCTGTCGGGGGCGGCGCAGGCCGTCGTGGTGCATCCGGACGGCTGTACGGCCATTCCCCTCGGTGCGGCCTTTGCGCTGGACGCGGGCGACCAGGTCGAGATCGCGCCGCCCGCCCGCGGGATGCGCAGCTATCTGGCGCTAAGGGGCGGTTTCGACGTGGCGCCGGTGCTGGGATCGGCCTCAACCGACACCCTGGCCCATGTGGGGCCGCCTGCCCTGGCGGTGGGCGACGCACTGGCCCCGGCCCACCGTCCCGCCACCGCCGTCACTGAACCCGCCCCGGCGCCTGCGCTGCCCGCGCCGGGCGACGTTGTGACGCTGCCCGTGACACTGGGTCCGCGCACCGACTGGTTCACGGACGAGATGGTCGCGCAGTTCCTGTCGCAGGAATGGCAAGTCACGGCGCAATCCTCGCGCGTGGGCATCCGCCTGGCGGGAGAGCCTGTCACGCGCACCGATGCGACCGAACTGCCTTCGGAAGGCACGGAAACTGGTGCGATCCAGATCCCGCATTCAGGCCAGCCGGTGCTGTTTCTGGCCGATCATCCGCTGACGGGGGGCTATCCCGTCATCGCCACCCTGGATCCGTCCGCGCTGGATCTTGCCGGACAGATCCCGCCCGGCGCGCGCATCCGCTTTGCCGCTGCTGCCCCCTTTGCCCCCATTCTTCCGGAAGGCCGACATGACGCTCTTTCTTGACGCGCCCCTGCGACCGCTGAACCGCCTGCTGATCGCCAACCGGGGCGAGATCGCCCTGCGCATCATCCGGGCCTGCCGGGACGAAGGGATCGAATCCGTTGCCGTTTACGCCGACCCCGACCGGGACGCTCCGTTCGTACGGCTGGCCGATCATGCCTATGCGCTGCAGGGCAGCTCGCCTTCCGAGACCTATCTGGATGCTGCCAAGATCCTGCGCATCGCGGAGCGTTCAGGCGCGCAGGCCATCCATCCCGGCTATGGGTTTCTGTCCGAAAATGCCGGCTTCGCCAAGGCCGTGCAGGAGGCGGGCCTGATCTGGATCGGCCCCGACTCCCGGGTGATCCAGGCGCTTGGCGACAAGATCGAGGCGCGTCGCATCGCCGAGGCCGTGGGCGCGCCGCTTGTCGCGGGAAGCCACGGCCCAGTGGCCAGCGGCGTGGAAGCCTTGGCCTTTGCCCGCGATCACGGCCTGCCCATCGCGATCAAGGCGGCCTTTGGCGGGGGCGGGCGCGGGATGAAGGTCGCATGGTCGCTGGACGAGGTCGAGGACCTGTTCGACAGCGCCACGCGCGAGGCGGTGACCGCCTTTGGCCGCGGCGAGTGCTTTGTCGAGCAATTCCTGGACCGCCCGCGGCATGTCGAGGCGCAGGTGCTGGCGGACCAGCATGGCACGGTCAAGGTGCTGGGCACGCGCGACTGTTCCCTGCAGCGCCGCAACCAGAAGCTGGTCGAAGAAGCGCCCGCACCCTTTCTGTCCGATGACCAGCGCGCCCGCATCCACCAGGCGGCCCGTGCCATATGCGCCCATGCCGGCTATAGCGGCGCCGGCACGGTTGAGTTCCTGCTGTCCGCCAACGGGACGATCTCGTTCCTGGAGGTGAACACGCGGCTTCAGGTCGAACATCCCGTGACCGAGGAAACCACCGGCATCGACATCGTCCGCGCCATGATCCGCGTCGCCCGCGGCGGGCGACTGGCCGACGAGGACGTGCCCGATCCCCAGGGCCATGCGATCGAGTTCCGGATCAATGCCGAAGATCCTGGCCGAGGATTCCTGCCGACGCCGGGCCCGATCACGCTGTGGCAGCCGCCGGGGGGACCGGGGGTGCGGCTGGACAGCGGGGTCGAACAGGACGGGCAGGTGCCGGGCCAGTACGACTCGATGATGGCCAAGCTGATCGTGACGGGTGCCACCCGGACCGAGGCGCTGACACGCGCCGCCCGCGCACTGGCCGAGTTCCGCATCAAGGGCGTGGCCTCGGTTCTGCCTTTCCATCGCGCGGTGCTGGAGGCCCCGGAGTTTCGGGCCGAGGATGGCGCCTTTTCCGTCCACACCCGTTGGATCGAGACGGACTTCGCCGAACGTCTGGCGGCCGCCGTGGCTCCGGCGGGCAGGGTGACGCCCGTGGCGGATGCTCCGCTGCTGCATGTCGCGATCGAGATCGACGGCAAGCGGCATGACCTGGCGCTGCCACAGGGCCTGCTGGCCCTTGGCGCCCCGATGCCCGGCGCGGCGCCTCCGGCAGTCGATGCCGATGTGCTGACGGCCCCCGTGGCCGGGACGCTGACCTTGTGGCAGGCCGAGGATGGCGCGCAGGTCGAGGCGGGGCAGGTCATCGCCGTGATGGAAGCCATGAAGATGGAAACGCGCATCGAGGCGCAACGGGCGGGCCGATTGACCCGTCTGACCCCGGCCGGCGCAGCCTTGGCCCAAGGCGATCCACTGGCCCGGATCGACGGCTAGATCAGTCGGTTGCGGATCGCACGCACCACCGTGTGCATCGTGTTGCGCCCGCCCAGCTTCTTCTGGGCGCTGGCCAGGCGAAGCTTGATGGTGGAGGCGCTGACTTCCAGGCTTTCGCCCGCCTCGGCCAGCGACAGCCCGTCACTGACCGCGCGCAGGGCCGAGCGTTCCCGCTCGGACAGGGCGGACGAGGAGCCGGGGTAAAGCTGGGCCCAGATCTCCAGCTTGGTCTGGATCTGCGCCATTTCCGCATCCGTCAGCTCGCGGTCGGGGCGGGCGACGGACAAGAACGAGCGCTTGTGCCCCACCACCGCGACGAAACTGGCGCCATAGCGCAGCCCCTGCCGTGCCGCATGATTCATGACGCCGAAGGGGTCCGGCAGCCGCACCTCGGACCAGCGGGTGGCGCCGGACCGGGACATGATCCAGTAGGCCACGGGGTCTTTCACGACATAGTTCTCGATTTCGTAGGTCCGGCACCAGGCGTCCGGCAGGCAGTTCAGAATCACATCCGGCTGTCCGAAATGCAGTCCGAAGCCCAGGACGAAGCCAGATGGCGCAAGGGTGCCGATCCATGCCAGCTCGCGTTCGTGGTTCGGAATGATCTGTGTCAGCATCGGGTTCTGCCTGCCCCTGTCCAATCGGACAATCCAATCAGACAGGGCTATAGTTTGTCCCCAACCACCCTGCTAGCGATTCTCCATTCGATGTATAGATTTTCGGAGTCACGATGAATTCGCCTTGGAGCCTTGCCCTGCAAGCCGATCTGCCGCTTGTGGCACGAACGCAGTTTACCCGTGAAATGCTGGAGAACCTGAAGGTCGTCTTCGAGGCAGCCTCCGAAGACAAGCCCGTGACGGTGGAAATGCGGAACAAGGGCATCTGGGCGGTGACCTTTGACGGCACGCCGCTGCTGCTGGGACCGACGCAGGGTCCGGCGCCTTATCCGCGCTGACCGGCGGGAAATGAACTCCCGCATGCGACAAGGGCACCGGAGGCAATGATGTGCTTTTTGTCAGATGCACGGAACGGTGGTGCGGGCGACGTCATTTAACCTGCGACAAGCAGGAGAGCCAAGGAATGACGCGTAACTTCTGGGGGCCAACCCGCACGGACGGGATCTGGACGCTGCGACTGTGGGCACCGGCGGCAGGGCAGGTGGACCTGTTGCTGAATGACAAGGTCCTGCCGATGGCGCGGGACGACCAAGGCCTCTGGACAGCCGAGGCCGAGGCCGAGGCAGGCAGCACCTACCTGTTCCGCGTGGACGGGCAGGACATGCCGGACCCGGCAAGCCGTCTTCAGGCGGGGGGCGTGTCCGATGCCTCGGTGCTTGTGGGGGCGGGGAACCACGACTGGCGCTGCGACTGGCAGGGCCGGGACTGGGCCGAGGCAGTCATCTATGAAATGCATGTCGGCACCTTTACCCCTGCCGGAACCTTTGCCGCCGCGGCCGAACGCATGGCAGGGCTTGCGGATCTGGGCTTCACTGCGATCGAGTTGATGCCCCTGGGCCAGTGGTCGGGGCAGCGAGGCTGGGGCTATGACGGCGTGCTGCCCTATGCGCCCCACCCCGCCTATGGGTCGCCCGACGAGCTGAAGGCGCTGGTCGAGGCGGCGCACGAGGCAGGACTGATGGTAATCCTGGACCTGGTGATGAACCATTTCGGCCCCGAAGGCGCGTGGCTGCATCATTCGTCGCCTGATTTCTTCAATCCGGACCGCCACACGCCCTGGGGCGCATCCATTGATTTCGCCCAACCGGCGGTGCGCGACTATTGGACGGGCTGTGCGTTGCACTGGCTGAACGAGTACCGCATGGACGGGCTGCGGCTGGATGCGGTGCACCAGATCGCCGGCCCCGGGGCCGATGCCTTCATGGTCGACTTTGCGCAGCAGGTCCATGCACTGTCCCCGCGCCGGCACCTGATCACCGAGGATGACCGCAACATTCCCGACCTGCGTGAAGGTGCGGGCTATGACGCAAGCTGGAATGACGACTTTCACCATTCGATCCATGTCGCGCTGACGGGCGAGGATGACAGCTACTACGCCACCTTTGCCAAGGACCCCGTCGGCGATCTGGCCCTGGCGCTGTCGCGAGGCCATGTCGAGGAGGGCCAGCCGCGCGAAGGCCGCGACAGCCCGCGCGGCCAGCCCTGCGGCCATCTGCAGCCGACCGCGTTCGTCAACGCGACCCAGACCCATGACCAGGTCGGCAATCGCGCTCATGGCGATCGGCTGCTGACGCTGGCCGATCCCGAAGGCGTCGCCGTGGCCTATGCGCTGCTGCTGGTCGCGCCCTTTGTCCCGATGGTCTTCATGGGCGAAGAGCGGGGCGAAACTAATCCGTTCCAGTTCTTTGCCGACTATACGGGCGACCTGGCCGAGGCGGTGCGCAAAGGCCGCGCGGCGGAATTCGCGGGGATCGCCGCACTGGGCGATACGGTGCCCGATCCCCTGTCGCCCGAAACCTTCCAGCGCTCGCAGCTGGGATGGCGCGAAGATGCGCAGGCGCAGTCCTGGCTGACCCTGACGCGCGAGGCACTGGGCTTTCGCGCCCGCCACGTCGTTCCCCTGCTGAAAAGCGGGCTGACCGGCGCGGATGTGACGCGTCCCGAACCCGGCCTGATCCGCGCCCGCTGGCAGTTCGGGACCGGCACGCTGGCCCTGTCGCTGGCCTTCGGGCAGCCCGATCCCGATCCCCTGGCCGATCCGCATCTGCGTGCCGGACGCGCCGACGGACCCTATTCTCTGACCGTGAAGGCCATGTTATGATCTCAGCCATCCCGACCTCGACCTATCGCGTCCAGATGCGCGAAGGCGTCGATTTTGCCGCGCTGGAGGCGCAACTGGACTATATCGCCGGGCTGGGGATCTCGCATCTCTACCTGTCGCCGATCTTTCAGGCCTCCGAAGGATCGACGCACGGCTATGACATCACGGACCCCGCCGAAATCGAGCCAAGCCTGGGCGGGCGCCAAGGGTTCGACAGCCTGGCAAGCGCCGCTCGCGACCGCGGGCTTGGCATCATCCTGGACATCGTGCCGAACCACACGGCCTTTACCCCGCAAAATCCCTGGCTTGCCGATGTCATGGCTCATGGGCGCGCCAGCCGCTATGCGCGCCATTTCGACATCGACTGGCAGGCTGGACCGCTGGTCCTGCCCTTCCTCGCGGAGCCCTTCGAGAAGATGCTGACCGACGGTGCCTTTCGTGTGGCTGACGGCAAGTGGTGGATCGGGGATCTGGCGCTGCCGCTGGCACCGGGCTCGGACGTGACGGATGATCTGCGTACCCTGCACGCCGCCCAGAACTGGAAGCTGGTTCATTACGAGCTGGAACGCGATGGCATTACCCATCGCCGTTTCTTCAACGTCACGGGCCTGATCGGGATGCGCGTCGAGGATCCCCGCGTCTTTGAGGACACCCATGCGCTGATCTTTGAACTTGTTCGCTCGGGCCAGGTGCAGGGGCTGCGGGTGGATCACATCGACGGGCTGGCCGATCCCGCGGACTACCTGAACCGTCTTGCCGCCGCCCTTCCGGACACGCCGGTCTGGGTGGAAAAGATCCTGGTGGGCGACGAAACTCTGCCTGCCGGGTGGAAAACCGTCGGAACCACCGGCTATGAGGCCGGCCGGCTGATCGCGCGGCTGCTGACCCCCGAGCAGGGGCTGAAGGCGCTGGACGGGCAGTGGCGCGAGGCGACGGGCGTGGACGAGGATTTCGCGGCTGCCCTGGCACGCGCCAAGGCCGAGATCCTTGACAACGAACTGGCGGCCGAGCGGCGGCAACTGGTCGAACTGGCGGCCGCAGCCTCGTCCGGTTCTGCCATGGCCGAGGCGGGACCCGAGTCCCTGCGCGAGGCGGTGACGGCGCTTCTGATCGCGATGCCCCGGTATCGCAGCTATGTGGATGCCCGTGGGGCCAGTGAAGAGGACCGGGCGCTGATCGGGCGAGTGGCGGATCAGGCGGCGCAGGGAGTGCGCTCGGACCAGGTCCTGCGGATGGTGGCGTCCATCTGGCAAAATCCCGGCACCTGGGAGGAGCATGCCTTTGTGGCGCGACTTCAGCAGGTGTCGGGCGCATTGCTGGCAAAGGCGCAGGAGGACACGGCCGGCTTTCGCTGGACCCGCTATCTGCCGGCCAACGAGGTGGGCGCAGAGCCCGACGAGGCCACGATCACGGACGAGGAGGCCAATCACACCCTGGCCACGCGCCGCGCGTCGGACATGGTGCTGACCTCCTCCCATGACACCAAGCGGTCCGAGGATTCCCGGATGCGGATGGTGGCCATCAGCCACCTGCCCGAGGATTTCGCCTCCCTGCACGAGGCGTCATTGCAGCTGCCCCAAGCGGAGGCCGTGGAACCGTTGTGGCGCTGGTATGTCCTGCAATCGTGCCTGGGCCTGCAGGGCGCGGATGATGCGCCCGCGCGCCTGGCCGCGCATCTGGAAAAAGCCATGCGCGAGGCCAAGCTGACCAGCTTCTGGACCGCGCCCGATGAAGCGTCGGAAAAGGCGGCGGCGGATTTCGGTGCGGCTGTTTTCGCCGGGTGGGACAAGGACCAACCCGCAGCCCTGCAGCGCCTTGTGGCGCGGGCCGAGGCGCTGTCGCTGGCACAGCTGCTGTTCAAGTCGCTGATGCCGGGCTTTCCCGACATCTATCGCGGCACCGAGGATCTGGCGCTGGCGCTGACGGATCCGGACAACCGTCGTGCCGTGGATTGGTCGGCGATGGCTGTGCTGCCCGAGGCAGGCGGCTTTGGCGGCGAAAAGGCCCGTTGGACCCGTACGCTGCTGGCCCTGCGGCGCGACCGGCGCGATTTCCTGGACAGCGCAGCGGCCGAGGTGAACAGCAGCGACCGGGGCATCGGTCTGGCACGGACGCATCAGGCGCGGCAGCTTGTGGCGCGGCTGGCCCTGCCCCAGGGCGCGGCCGACCTTCCCTCCGGTGACATCCTGCTGGACTGGAAGGCGTCTGACGGGACCCGTGTCTGCCTGATCGATGCGCATTTCGGCAGCGAGGCAATTAACATTTGACTTCTTCTGGAACAACTACCGCTTGAACTGGTTCAGGCATGACTCGTCGCGCACTGGGCCATGTTCCGATGCGCGACCCTCAACTCAAGGCCGAGGATTGCATCTGTGTCAGCCCATTCCCATCTTCGCGGACTTGCCGTGACCCCCAAGGCCCCGGCACTTGATTTGGCGACCATTCTTCTGGCGGGTGGAAAGGGCACGCGCCTGCACGAACTGACCGCGCAGGACAGCAAGCCGGCGGTCCACTTTGCCGGGTCCAACCGCATCGTCGATTTCGCGATGGCCAACGCGGCACGTTCGGGGCTGGAGCGGATGCTGATCGCCACGCAATACGCCCCCCGCACCCTGCACGACCACCTGCCCATGCGATGGGGCCAGCAGTTCGCGCGCGGCGGGCTGATGATGCGCGACGGGCGTGATCGTTACCTGGGCACGGCTGACGCGCTGCGCCACAACTGGAATGATGTGACGGACTGGGGCGGCCCCGAGATTCTGGTTCTGGCCGCTGACCACGTCTATGACATGGACTATGCCGCCCTGCTGGCGGCGCATCGCGCCTCGGGCGCAGGCGTGACGGTGGCGGTGGACGTGGTGCCGGTGGCCGAGGCCAGCGGCTTTGGCGTCATGCAGGCCGATGCTTCGGGCCGGATCCTGTCGTTTCTGGAGAAACCCGAGGAGCCTCCTGCGATCATCGGAGAGCCCGACAAGGCCATGGTGTCGATGGGCATCTATGTCTTTTCCAAGGCCTGGCTCAGGGAGGTGCTGTTCGATCGCCCGGTCGAGGCGATGGACTTTGGCCACGATGTCATCCCGCAGGCAGTCGAACAGGGCGTCGCAGCCGCCTGGAGGCTGCCGCCCGGTCCGTCCGGCGTGGCCTATTGGCGCGATGTCGGCACCCTGGATTCGCTGCGCACCACCCAGTTGGACTTTCTGACTGCCGAGCCGGCGCGCCTGCCGCGCGGCGGTCGGGTGTCCGACTGGTATCTGGGGCGCGGCAGTATCGCCATGCCCGGCGCAATTGTTCCTGAAACGGCCCGCCTGACCAACACCATCGTGGCACCGGGGGCTCATGTGCCTCCGGGCCTGGTTGCCGGCGAGGATCCGCAAGAGGACGCCCGCTGGTTCACCCGCAGTTCCGGCGGCACGGTGCTGATCACCGCAGCCATGCTGCACCGCCGGGCCGAGATCCGTCTGGATCTTGCGCAACCCCGTCCCGTGGCCCGTCGCGCCACCCCTTTGCAGGCGAAGCAAAATCTCCATGCATGATATGAACAGCGCTCCCGCCTTTAATCTGTCCCAGGGACGGTCGGATATTCTGGGTGCAGAATTTATGGGAGAAGGAACGAACTTCGCCCTTTTCTCCGAAAACGCGACATCGGTCGAACTTTGCCTGTTCGACGACAGCGGCGAGCAGGAGCTGCATCGCCTGACCCTGCCCGAGATGGAGGGCGGGATCTGGTTCGGCTATCTTCCGGGAGTGATGGCGGGCCAGGTCTATGGCTATCGCGTCCACGGCCCTTATGCACCGGCCGAGGGACATCGCTTCAACCCCAACAAGCTGCTGCTCGACCCTTATGCCCGTCAGCTGCGCGGCGAGATCGTCTGGGACGATGCGCTGCACGGTTACACGATCGGCGAGGACGATCTCAGCTTTGACGAACGCGACAGCGCGCCCTTCATGCCGAAGGCCGTTGTGGTCGATGTGGACTTCGATTGGGACAGCGACCGCGCCCTGCGGACCCCGTGGAACCAGACCACGATCTACGAGTGCCACGTGAAGGGACTGACGCAACTGCATCCCGGCGTTCCCGAAGATGTCCGGGGCACCGTCGCGGGGCTTGCCAGCGACGCGATGATCGAGCATCTGCAGAAGATCGGCGTCACTGCCGTCGAATTGCTGCCGATCCACGCCTTTGCCAACGACCGCTATCTGGGCGAGAAGGGCCTTTCGAACTATTGGGGCTATTCGACCCTTTCGTTCTTTGCGCCCCATGCGCCTTATCTGAAGTCGGGCAGGCGGCGCGAGGTCAAGGAGGCGATCCGCCGGTTCCACAAGGCCGGGATCGAGGTGATCCTGGACGTGGTGTTCAACCACACCTGCGAAGGAAATGAACTGGGCCAGACACTTTCGTTCCGTGGGATCGACAATGCGGCCTATTACCTTCTGTCGCCCGAAAACCCGCGTCACAGCTTTGACACGACAGGCACCGGGAACACGCTGAACGTGTCGCATCCCATGGTGCTGCGGATGGTTCTGGACAGCCTGCGATATTGGGTGCAGGTGATGCATGTGGACGGGTTCCGCTTTGACCTGGCCTCGACCCTCGGGCGCGAGGCCGAAGGGTTCGAAAGGGACGGCAGCTTCTTCAACGCGATCCGTCAGGACCCGGTCTTGTCGGGCATCAAGCTGATCGCGGAACCCTGGGACGTGGGCGACGGCGGCTATCAGGTCGGCGGCTATCGCTGGCCCTTCCGGGAATGGAACGACAAGTTCCGCGACGACACCCGTGCCTTCTGGCGTCGCGATCCGGGGATGCTGGGCGCGATTTCCGAACGCTTGTCCGGCTCGCCCGTGCAGTTCAACCACAGCGACCGTCCCGCGACCTCGAGCGTGAATTTTGTCGCCGCCCATGACGGTTTTACTCTGTGGGACACCGTCAGCTACAACGAAAAGCACAACGAGGCCAATGGCGAGGACAACCGCGACGGCCACGACCACAATATCTCGGACAATCTGGGCGCCGAGGGTCCTTCGGAGGATGAAGGCATCGACACCGCCCGCCTGCGCCGGGTCCGCGGCATGCTGGCGACGGTTTACCTGTCCCAGGGCGTGCCGATGATCCTGGCAGGCGACGAGATGGGCCACAGCCAAGGCGGCAACAACAACGCCTATTGCCAGGACAACGAGATCACGTGGCTGGACTGGACAAAGAGCCGGGCCGATGTGCAAACGGCAGTCGAGGCATTGGCGGCCTTTCGTCAGGAAACGGGCCTCAGCCTGTCGCGCTTTGCCACGACCCCCGACGAGGCGCAGGAAGGTCACCCGGTCAGCATGTGGCTGCACCCCCGCGGCGACGCGATGACGACCGAGGATTGGAGCGCCGAGGACGCCCGCACGTTCGGGATGCTGTTGCAGCAACCCACGGGCGAAGAGGTGCTGATCCTGATGAACGCCGGCGAGGACGTGGATTTCGTCCTGCCCGAAGGCGACTGGAGGCTGCGCATCGACACCGCCCGCCCCGAAACCGCCTGCGACGAACCTGTCTCGGGATCTGTGGCCTTGGAATGGCAAAGCGTGATGGCGCTGACCCGTTGATGTTCTTTCCGCGACCGGGAACCGGCCGCCTGACTGCAGGAGGATGACATGGACAGAACCGAGCAGATCCGGGCCCGCGCCCATCAGATCTGGGAAAGCGAAGGCTGCCCCGAAGGCCGCGAGGCCGATCATTGGGCCGAGGCCGAGCGTCAGTTGCAGGACAAGGGTATGCTGAGCGATGATCAGGATCTGCTGACCCAGGGCGATCGCAGCCCGGACCTGAACGAGGAGCGGCCCGACGACATGGGTCTGGACACGCAGGCTCCCGGCACGGCCGGGATCGGTGGCTCGGACGTCTGGGGTGGTGATCTGGATCAGGCCGAGAACGCGGGCGCATTGCCCGATGCCCAGGAGGTTGAACTGATCAAGCCGCGGCGCGGCCGCCGCAAGACCACCTGATCCATTGCGTGCGGCGGGTTTTCCGGGATCCGCCCTGCGCCCCGGCGCGTTCTGTCGGAAAATCTGCTAGGGGGACATCATGATCGAGCTGATCGTCAACGGCCAGCCGCATCGCTTCGAGGGCGATCCGGACATGCCGCTTTTGTGGTTTCTGCGGGATGAGCTGGGGCTGACGGGCACCAAGTTCGGCTGCGGCGCGGCGTTGTGCGGGGCGTGCGTAGTGCATATCGACGGCACGCCCAGCTTTGCCTGCATCACCCCGTTGTCCGTGGCCGAAGGCGCCGAAGTGACAACGATCGAGGGCCTGTCCCCTGATGGAAATCACCCGGTCCAGGTCGCCTGGCGCGACCTGAATGTCGCGCAATGCGGCTATTGTCAGTCTGGCCAGATGATGCAGGCGGCGGCCCTTCTGGCGGAAACGCCAGAACCCACCGACGAGGACATCGACGCGGTCATGAGCCAGAACCTCTGCCGCTGCGGAACCTATCCACGCATCCGTGCCGCAATCAAGCGCGCCGCCGGACAGGAGGCGCAGTGATGGCCAGCTTGCAGAATGTCAGCCGTCGTGCGGTTCTTCTGGGAATAGGGGCGGGGGCGCTGGTCCTGTCCCTTGGCCTGCCGGGTGCCGCACAGGAAGAGCCTCAGCAGTTCGGCGCCGACGCCATGCCGCATGGGTGGCGCGACAACCCCGAACTGTTCGTCTCGATCGATGCCGACGGCACGGTGACCGTGACGGTCCATCGTTCGGAAATGGGGCAGGGGGTCCGCGTCTCGATGGCCATGGTCGTGGCCGACGAGCTTGAAGCCGACTGGAGCCGCGTTCGCGTGGCGCAGGCGCCCGGCGACGAGCCGCGCTTTGGCAACCAGGACACCGACGGATCGCGCAGCCTGCGGCATTTCTTTGACCCGATGCGCCGCGCAGGCTCTGCCGCGCGCCAGATGCTGCGGGAGGCGGCCGCCGATGAATGGGGCGTGCCGTTGGACGAGGTCGAGGCGCAGAACCATGTCCTGCGCCACGCGGCCTCGGACCGCAGCGCCGATTACGGCGAGATGGCGGCGCGGGCCGCCGCAGGCGAGGTTCCCGACCGCGAGACGCTGCAGCTCAAGACCCCCGACCAGTTCCGCTATATCGGCCGCGACGACATCGGGCTGATCGACAATCCCGACATCACCGCCGGCACGACCCGTTACGGCATCGATGCCAAGGCGGACGGCATGCTTTACGCCGTGATCGCCCGGCCGCCGGTTCTGGGGGGACGCGTGGCCAGTCACGACGCCAGCGCCGCGATGGAGATCGCGGGTGTGCGCCGCGTGGTTGTCATCGACGCTCCCGGTCAGCCGTCCGAGTTTCAGCCCTTGGGCGGCGTCGCCGTCATTGCCGACAACACCTGGGCTGCCATGCAGGGTCGCGAGGCGCTGCAGATCGAGTGGGAGAACGGCGAGCACGGCAGCTACGACTCCGAGGCGTTCCGCGCCGAGCTGGAAGAGGCGGCGCGCAACGGTGATGGCGTGCAGGTCCGCAACCAGGGAGACACGCCCACTGCCTTGGCCGATGCGGCATCCCGCTTTGAGGCGGAATATTACATCCCCCACCTGGCTCAGGCTCCGATGGAGCCCCCTGCCGCCCTGGCCCAAGTCCGCGACGGCAAATGCGAGGTCTGGGCCTGCGTCCAGGCGCCTCAGGTCACGCGCGTCCGGGTGGCCGAAAAGCTGGGCTTGGCCCCCGAGGATGTCACGGTCAACGTGACGCTGCTGGGCGGCGGGTTCGGCCGCAAGTCCAAGCCCGATTTTGTGCTGGAGGCAGCCCTGCTGTCACGCGAAATGGACGGCGCCCCTGTCAAGGTCACCTGGACGCGCGAAGATGACCTGCATCACAGCTTCTTCCACACGGTGTCGCTGGAACGGCTGGAGGCGGGGCTGGACGACCAGGGGCGGCCGGTCGCCTGGCTGCACCGGACGGCGGCACCGACCATCGGCTCGATCTTTGCGCCTGACCCACAGCAGAAGTTGCCGTTCGAACTGGGAATGGGCTTGACCAACATGCCTCTGGATATTCCGAACGTCCGCGCGGAAAACCCGCAGGCACAGGCGCATGCGCGGATCGGTTGGTACCGTTCGGTGTCAAACATCCCGCATGCTTTCGCAATCCAGTCATTTATCGCCGAACTGGCGCATGAGGCGGGGCGCGATCCGCGCGGCTACCTGCTGGAGGTGATCGGCCCTGCGCGTGAAATCGACCCGACCGAGATCGGTGATGTCTGGAACTATGGCGAGGACCCTGCCCGCTATCCGCTGGATACGGGTCGCCTGCGCCGCGTGATCGAGGTGGCAACCGAAGCCGCGGGCTGGGGCCGCGAGATGCCCGACCGCCGTGGTCTGGGCCTGGCCGCGCATTACAGCTTTCTGACGCACGTGGCCGTCGTGGCCGAAGTCGAGGTCACCGATGCGGGCGATGTCGTCATTCCCCGCGTTGACATCGCGGTCGATTGCGGCGCCCATGTGAACCCCGACCGCATCCGGTCCCAGATGGAGGGCGCGGTGGTCATGGGCACCGGGCAGGCCCTGATGTCGCAGATCACCTTCGCCGACGGGCGCGTGCAGCAGGACAACTTCGACACCTATCTTGTGCCCCGCATGGAAAGCGCGCCGCGTGAAATCCATGTCCATCTTGTCGGGGGCGACAGCTACGACCGTCCGCTCGGGGGGGTGGGGGAACCCGGCCTGCCACCGGTTCCACCTGCCATCATCAACGCCATCTTTGCCGCCACGGGCCAGCGCATCCGGCATCTGCCGGTGGGCGACCAGTTGCGCGCCTGACGGAGGATCCCATGCGCCTGAAACAGTCCCTGACCGCAATTTGCCTGACGATCGCAGGGGCCGGCGCGGCCGCTGCCGACTGCGCCGCCCAGCTGGATTTCCTGGAGGGCGTGGCGGACGAGGCCGCGCGCGTCTCGATCTCGACATCGACCGGCGGGCAGGGCGTGGCGGGTGCCCGGGAGGCGCGCGCCCTGACGGGCGAAGAAGCCCCGGCCGAGCCCGAGAATGGTCAAGCCTCGACCGACACGGGTCCGGCCGATGGCGAGACAGGCCCGATGGATGACATGGGATCCGAAGAAAGTCAGGCTCCGGGTCATGCGGCCCCGGCCGAGGCGGGAACCCGTGTCCAGGTCCTGAGGGCCGGGCTGGAGGAAGCGCGTGCGCTGGCTGGCCAGGACGATGCCGCCTGCACCGACCGCCTGCGCGACGTGATGCTGGAGGTCCTGACCCGGGAGGACGCGCCCGCCTGACCAGGCGCACGGGCCGAGGGGCGGGAACAATGCTCCGCCCCATCGGTTGGGGGTTTCCAGAAACAAGAACTTGGCCTCTTCATGCCCGCTGTCCGCCCGCGCGAGACCGGCTGGTCGCTGATGCTTGCCGCGACCGCTGCCTCCCTGCTGTCCCTGATGGTTCTGGGGCTGCTGGCGGTTTCGGTTGGCCATCATCCCTGGCAGGTGCTGAACGTGTCCAGCCAGTGGTGGCATGGTCCGACGGATGCGATGTCGCCTGCTGTCGATGCCGCTCGTACGGGGCTGGGCGGCGTCACCCATGTGGGCGCCTGCCTGTTCTGGTCCCTCGTCGCCCTGATCCTGCAGCGCCGCCTGCAGGTCCGGACCCTTGGCGGCGTCTGGCTGATTGCCGTGGCCACGGCAGCGGCCGCTTTCGCCGTGGATTACGGGCTGCTGTCGCGGCGCCTGTCGCCTGGGTGGCACCTGCTGCTGCCGTGGGGGCCGGTCGCCGCGGGCTTTGCCGCCATGGGGCTGGGGATCGGTCTGGGACTGGCCGCCAGCCATGTGCTGTTTCGAGAAATGCGCCCGCCTGTGCGCCCCAAAGGATGATTGCCATGACCGACCCCCGCCCTTCAAACAGCCCTGCCTCTTCCAAACATTCGTCGGAACCGGAAACCGGCCCCCTGAACCCGCTGCACGGAACCGAGCATCCTGGACCCCGCGGAGGGGCCTATGACAGCCGTGGCCCCGTGGATTCCGTGGGCGACCCGGTGACGCCTGGCGAGGCACAGGTCGCCGAAACCCGCAGCGATGACAGTTCGGCCGGCGAGGCCGGCGCGCCTGCCGACATGGATTACTACCGCACCAGCCAGAAGACCGGCAACTGGCTGGCGCTTGGCACGCTGGCGGTGCCGCTGGTGTTGATCCTGCTGGTCATCGTGGCAGCGGTCTGGTTCTACGCGTGATCCCCAAGCGCTGAACCCCGATCCTTGATCCTTGGGCTAAAGATCACCGGCGGCAGCCGGATGTGCGCGCTGTTCCTGAATGGTCCCTGCCTGTCCGGCGGGCACCACGATATTGCCGTCTGCCGATCGGGGAACAGCCCCTTTGCCCAGATCGTTGCCTGTCCGGCACCCGCCGTTCCGGCGGTCCTGTTGTCCGAACCTTGAACACCTGCGGAGGCCCGATGACCCGTTGGACCGAAACAACCCTTGTCTTTCTGCTGGCCCTTGCGGTTGCGTGGGGGGCATGCCTGCTGATCTATCGCCTGATCCTGGCCCGTCTCGTGCGCGACGAGACCTTTTGGAGGCCGCTGCTGGCACGGACCCGAGGGCCCGTCCAACTTGGCCTAATGATCGTGGCCATGTCCTTTGCCGCCAATGCCGTGCGCCTGCCGGTCGCGGAAGGGCAGGCGCTGCGCCATCTGCTGCTGATCGCCTTCATTGCCTGTGTGACGTGGTTCCTGAAGACTGCGCTGGAAATCTGGATGACACTGCATCTTCGCCGGTACCGGGTGGATGTCGAGGACAATCTGCTGGCGCGCAAGCATGTGACCCAGACCCGAATCCTGCAGCGTGTGGGGTCGATCCTGATCGTCGCGGTGGGGGTTAGCGCGGCCCTGATGACGATCGACGGCGTGCGGCAATATGGCGTCAGCCTGTTGGCTTCGGCCGGGGCCGCGGGCATCGTGGTCGGCCTTGCACTGCAGCCGGTGCTGCGCAATCTCTTGGCGGGCATCCAGCTGGCGTTGACCCAGCCCATCCGCATCGATGACGCGGTAATCGTCGAGGGCGAATGGGGCAACATCGAGGAGATCACCGCCACCTATGTCGTCGTGCGGATCTGGGACAAGCGCCGCCTGATCGTGCCGCTGAACCATTTCATGGAGCAACCCTTCCAGAACTGGACCCGCAGCGACTCCACGCTGATCGGCGTGGTCATGATCTATCTGGACTTTTCGGTTGACATCCCGGCCCTGCGGGCCGAGGCCGAGCGCATCGTGCGCGGTTCTCGCCTGTGGAACGGCGATGTGTTTGCCCTGCAGGTGACGGATTATACCGCGCGCGAGGCCGAGATCCGCATCCTGGCCAGCGCCAGCAACGCAGGCCGTGCCTTTGACCTGCGCTGCGAGATCCGCGAGGCGCTGCTGGCCTATCTGCAGCGCGAGCAGCCCCAGGCCCTGCCACGGACCCGCACCAACCTGCTGACGGAACCTGACGACCAGCCGGCCACCCCGCGCGTGCTGCGCGCTTCGGCCTAAGGCGCCGCGAGGACGTCTGTACGCAGCGCTTGTGCGCGACGACAGGCGTGGTCTCGGCAGGGCTTCCGGAGCCAGTTGACCGTGAAAACCTCCGGACGGCCTTGGGACCATCGGGAGTTGCGTCAGAAACGCCGACGGAGGAGATGGTGTTCAACAAACTTGCCGATTGTTGAACATTCCTTTATTCAACATTTGCCACGGTTGTTGAACATCATGCCCCCACGTCATTCCGCCCTTGCCCATGCCGCCTATCACGACCTGTTGCGATCCTTGCGCGACGAAGGTCTTCGTGATCTGCGCGGCACGCCCACGCGGGTCGAGCGGAACGGGCGCGGCTACTGGTATGACAGCTTTCGCGTCGGTTCAGAGGTGCGCAAGCGCTACATCGGTGAGGATGGTCCGGACCTCGCCGCCCGGATGGAGGCCCTGCGCCAGGACCGCGCCCCGGCCGAGCAGCGCCGCCGCGAACGCTCGCGCCTGGTGCGCCTCCTGCGGGCCGAGGGGTTTCTGGGACTTGACCCCACCAGCGGCAGCCTGATGGCGGCGCTGTCGGCGGCGGGGGTGTTCCGCCTTGGCGGAACGGTGGTCGGCACGCATGCCTTTCGCCTGTACGAGGGCGAGTTGAACCTGCGCCTGTCGCTGGAACAGACGGCGCAGACCGACGATCTGGACATCGCCAGTTTCGAGCGGCTGTCACTTGCCTTGGAGGATGCGGCCGCGCCTCCGGTCCAGCAGGTTCTGGCCGATTTCGACTTTGCCCCTGCGCCCAGCCTTGAACCGGGCCGCGCCTGGCGCTGGCGGCAGACGCAAGGCAATGCGCTGGTCGAGTTCCTGACGCCCGCCTTTGGCGAGGAAGGGTTGCGCGACCTGCCCGCGCTTGGGGTGCAGGCGCAGGCGCTGCACCACCTGAACTATCTGATCGCCGAGCCGATCCTTGCGGCGATACCCTACCGCAGCGGCGTGCTGGTGCAGGTGCCACGTCCCGAACGATTTGCCATCCACAAGCTGATCGTGGCCGACCGCCGCCGGTCCGACGACCGGATGAAATCCGCCAAGGATCGCGCGCAGGCGGCATTCCTGATCGCAACTCTTGTGCAGGATCGGCCGGACGACCTGGCCGAGGCGCTGGAGGATGCCCGCAGCCGGGGCCCCCGCTGGCGGGACCGGATCGAGGCCAGCCTGTCGCGGATGCCCGACACGGCCGCACAGCTGGCGTCGCTGTAACGTCACCCCAACGTCACGCCCCTGTCATCCGGCCCGCCTATCCGGCCCGGGATAGCAACAGGAGCCAACATCATGAAAAAGCTGACCCTTGCCGCCCTTCTTTTGTCGTCGGGCATGGCCCATGCGCAGATGCAGCATCCTTTCAGCTATCCCCAGCCCGAGGAGGACGGCGAATTTCTGGTCGTCATCGAGATCCCGGCCGGCAGCTTCACCAAATACGAAATCGACGAGGAACACGGCTATGTCATGGTGGACCGCTACCAGTCGATGCCAGTGGTTTATCCGGCCAACTACGGATCGGTCCCGTCCAGCATCGCGGGTGACGGCGATCCGCTGGACGCGCTGGTTCTGACGCGCGAACCCATCGTGCCCGGCGCGGTGATCCGGGTTCGCCCGATCGGCGTGCTGAACATGATCGACGGCGGCGAAGAGGATGACAAGATCATCGCCGTTCCCACCTCGCGCATCGACCCGACCTTTGACCCGATCCAGGACATTGCCGATCTGCCCGACATCGAGCGCCAGCGGATCGAGGCGTTCTTTCGCGTCTACAAGCAACTGCCGGAAGGCCGGAAGGTGGTCGAACTGAACGGCTTTGATGGCGCCGACGTGGCCGCGCAGCTGGTCACGGATGCCATCCAGGCCCATCGCAACCGCTAGCGGCCCGGGCGCCGGAACGCGGCCAGCCATCGCTGGGGATCGGCATCCGCAGCCGACGGGTCATAGATCCAGCGCTCCAGCTGTCGCAGCAGATCATGCTGCCGGCCGATAGGCTGTCCCTGCCATGACAGCTGGTCCTGCGCCGCCGCGCGCAGGGCCAGCAAGTTCCCCGAAGCGGCTGCCTGTTCCAGCGCCGCCGCATGGGGACTGCGCCGCAACCGGCGCAACGAAGCCAGCCGCATGGGCACCCGCCCCCACAACCCGATCAGCAGGCCCGTCGCTGCCCCAAGCGCCAGTGCCGCGACACCGGCCAAATGTCCGCCTTGGGCATCCCGGGCGCCGAAGCTGGCACCAAAGCCCGCAAAGCCGAAGGGGATCGGTTTCATGGCCGCAACCTCGACCCGACGCGTTTCCGTGTCGAACCACGGAAAGGCCACGGCCGGCAGGACGCCCGGCTCGCCCGTACGCGGCCGCAACTGCCATTCCCAGACCACGCGCGACACCGGCCCCTGCGGCGCGGCGATCGTTTCGCGGGTCTCGGGCTGGGTAAAGCTGATCAGCCACGGCTTCTGCAGGTCAGGACGGGGGGGCAGGTGATGGGCCAGCGTGCCCAAGGCCTCGATCGTGACGCGGCGGGTCAGCACCTCGTCCTGCTGCAGGCGGCCGGGCTGTGCCGACAATTCGTCCGTCAGGACCAGCGCGGCGGCGGCCAGCGGCCGCCCGTTCCCCGGAAACGGGCGCACGGTCAGCCGCCCGGGACCCGAGGTGACCTGCACCTCTTCCCGCGCGCCGCTGGCGGTGACATGGGTCAGGCGATGCGTGACCGGAGGAATAGTAAGGGTCCCGGCCTCGCGCGCAAAGAGCGCGATGTCGCGTTCAAAGATCTGGATCATGCGGCCGCCGATCCGCTCCTTGAACCATCGGTCACGGTCGATCTGCATCCAGTCGTACCGGTCGCTGTCGGGAAAGCGCAGGTCTTCCAGCGACACCGTCAGGTCATACTCGCCCCGCAGGGTCAGGCGGACCATCTCGGACACGACGGGGTTGCCGTGGTCGTGCAGGATCATCAGCCGCGCGCCACCGGGTGCCAGGGCGGTCTGCGCCCAAACCGGCCCGCCCCACAGCAGCGCCAGCAGCAGGACCAGGCGCATCACCATGGATCGGCCTCCGTCGGGCGGATCAGGCCCATGCGCGCGCGACGTTCGTGCTCGGTCCGCAGGCGCAGGCGCAGGAACTCTCCGGGATCATCGATGATGGTTTCCAGCCAGGCGTCGCTTGCCGCCAGACCCCGCGCATCAAGGGGACGGCGCCAGCTGTCCGCCGCCGCACTGGTCAGCGCGGCCTCGATCTGATCCTCGGGGACGGGGCGGCCTCCGGCAGCGGCAATGCGGCCCGGCGCGGTGCTGTCGCCACGATGAGGGGGCTGCATCGCCGCCACAAGGTCGCGGTTCGCCCGCGCCTGCGCATCGGCGGGATTGGCAAAAAGCACCGCGTCGAAATAGGCGACCGACAAGGCGTAATCGCCCGTGGCGGCCAGGCTGAGGCCCCGGTTGAAGGTCTGGCTGCGCCCGGCTTCGGCAAAGGCCGCATCGGCCGCATCGAACCGCCCCTGACGGAACAGTGCCACGCCCCGCGCGGCGGGATCGTCCAGCAGCCGCAGCGCCAGATCGTTCCAGCCCGCCCGCAACGCCAGCGCCCCCAGGCCCCCCGATCCCGCCACAGTCAGCAGCGCCAGCGCCGCAAGCAGTGTCAGCACCATCCTCATTGCGCCCGCCCCAAGGCCATCAGCAGCGGCAGCGCCGCCAGCGCGGCCAGAAACGGCCCCAGATCGCGATAGCCCATCGCCGCCAGCGCCGGATCGCGCAGGGCATCACCACCCTGCCGCAGCCGCGCCGCCAGCAGATCGGCCCGGGCGGCCTCCATCACCTGACCCCCGCCGCGTGTCAGCCGCCCCAAGGCGGCCGCTGGTGGTGCGGGCGCGCCCGGCGCCAGCCCTTCCAGCCGCAGGCCCCAGATGCGCGTGCCCAGTTCCTCAAGGCGATCGGCCTCGGCCAGCGCCTGCCGGTCAACGCCGCCCCCGTCCGAGATCAGCACCAGGTCGGCCCGCGCCGGATCCGACAACATCTGCGCCGCCTGCCCGATGGCCGCCGCGGGCCGGCTGCCGCTGCCAGGCAGCGTGTCTGCATCCAGAACCGCCACAAGCGTCTGCAGCGTCCGGGGGTCGGTGCTGGGGGCGGCGGCGGCATAAGCTTCGCCCCGATAGACGATCAGCCCGACCGGCCGTCCCGCCAGATCCTGCAGCAGCGCGGCGGCGGCCTGCTGTGCGGCCGACAGGGCCGGCCCCTCGGCGACCGAGCGGGACATGTCAATGGCCAGGATCACGCTGTCCGTGCGCGCCAGCACCGGCAGGTCGGCGCGAGGCAGGGCCA